>CAZUFW010000022.1:0-14009 GCA_964619895.1 uncultured Clostridia bacterium
GTAGCTGAACTAGGTAAAATGCTAGACGAATATTATCAATTAAGAGGTTGGGATGAACATGGCATTTCAACTGATGAAAAAATTAAAGAACTTAAAATTAATTTTAAAGCTATGAACATTAACTGCTAAACGTCTATAGAACATCCACTATGTGCCATAGTGGATGTTCTAAATATTTTACTAAGGGTGATGACTATGAGTACTGATTCCATCAATGACTATAAAGAATCAATGGAAATATTGAAAAAGTATCCTAGTGAGAAACGGTATACTCTAGCTATACTTCAAGATATACAAAGGGAATATGGCTTTATACCAAGGGAAGTTATGAGCTATATTTCAGAATATTTAAATCTCCCCATAACCAACATCTATAGCATTGCAACTTTTTATAAAGCTTTAAGCTTAAAAGCAAAGGGCAAATATGTTATAAAGGTATGTAATGGAACTGCCTGTCATATAAGGGGTTCCAATACATTAATAGATGAAATAACAGAAGTTTTAGGGATAAAACCAGGAGAAACAACAGAAGATGGATTGTTTTCAATTGAAATAGTTAACTGCTTGGGTGCTTGTGCTCTTGCTCCAGTTATGGTTATTAACGAGAAATATTATGGTAATATGACTAAAGAAAAAGTCAAGACTGTAATAGATGAGTATAAGGGGGCAGGTACAAATGAGTAATGTCAGTGATAATAATAGAAAGATATTAGTATGCTGCGGAACTGGCTGCTTAGCAAATAACAGTTATGAAATATATAAAAGACTTAATGATAAATTAAAGGACACTGAGATTTCTGTACAGCCTCTAATAAAGGCAACAGGCTGTAATGGTTTATGTGAAAAAGGACCAGTAGTAAAAATAATTCCAGATGATATTTCATACTTCAAAGTTTCAGTTGATGATGTTGATGAGATAGTGGAAAAAACCATATTAAAAGGTGAAGTAATAGACAGGTTATTGTATTTCGACACTAATGAAAAGAAAAAAATAAAGTGTCATAAGGAAGCTTCATTTTATAAGCATCAACATAAGATTGCTTTAAGAAATATTGGTGAAATAGATCCTTTAAGTATTAAGGATTATATAGAAAGAGAAGGATATAAGGCATTAAAAAAGGTTTTATTTGAAATGAGTCCTGATGAAGTGATAACAGAAATCGAAAGCGCAGGCTTAAGAGGTAGGGGTGGTGCAGGCTTCCCAACTGGTAGAAAGTGGAGAACATGTGCTGGCTATGATAGCTTTCCTAAATATGTAGTATGCAATGGAGATGAAGGTGACCCTGGAGCATTTATGGATAGAAGTATAATGGAAGGTGACCCCAATACAGTAATAGAGGGTATGATTATATGTGGATATGCCATAGGCTCCCATAAAGGATATCTCTATATTAGAGATGAGTACCAGCTTGCAAGGAAGAATATGCAAAAGGCTATTGATAATGCTAGAAAACATGGATATCTAGGTAAAAATATACTTGATAGCGGATTTGATTTTGATTTGGAAATTGTTAGAGGAGGAGGAGCTTTTGTTTGTGGTGAATCCAGTGCGCTGATGACATCTATTGAAGGGAATGTTGGAGAACCTAGGGCTAAATATATAAGAAGTGTAGAGAAAGGCTTATGGGATCAACCTACTGTCTTGAATAATGTAGAAACATGGGCGAATATACCTCCAATTATTGCAAATGGAGCAGAGTGGTTTAAAAAAATAGGCATAGAAGGAAATTCAGGGACTAAGGTCTTTTCTTTAGTAGGGAAAGTAAAAAATACTGGATTAGTTGAAGTACCTATGGGAACCAAATTAAGAGAACTTGTATTTGACATAGGTGGAGGCATAATAAAGAATAGACCATATAAGGCTGTTCAAACAGGAGGACCATCTGGAGGATGTATTCCTAAAGAGCAGTTAGATGTTTCTCTTGATTTCGATTCATTAAGTAATATGGGTTCAATGATGGGTTCTGGTGGAATTATAGTAATGGACGATACTACATGTATGGTTGAAATTGCTAGATACTATATGGAGTTTCTTTCCGAGGAATCCTGTGGTAAGTGTACAACCTGTAGGGAAGGCATAAATACTATGCTTAAGATATTAACTAATATTACAGAAGGCAAGGGAAAACTAGAAGATATAGACCTACTTCTCCAGTTAGGTGAAACTATTGAAGAAGCTTCATTATGTGGGTTAGGCAAAACAGCTCCAAATCCAGTTTTGACAACTATTAAATATTTTAAAGACGAGTACATCGAACATATAGTAAATAAAAGATGTCCTGCAGGAGTATGTAAAAACCTAACTAGCTATTATATAGATAAAGAAAAATGTGTAGGATGTGGCTTGTGCGCTAAGAAGTGTCCTGCAGATGCTATTACTGGAAATAGGAAAGAACCTCATGTTATAGACAAGGATAAATGCATTAAATGTGGTACTTGTGTTACTACTTGTCCAATTGGTGCAGTAAAGATTGGGGGTGCTTTAGTTGAAGCTTAAAATAGATGGGAACTATTATGAAGGTAAAGCAAGAGAAACACTGATGGAATTAGCTAAAAGAAACAATATAAATATTCCTAGTCTTTGTCATAAAAAAGGATTTGAAGGCTTAGGAAGATGCAGATTATGTCTTGTAGAAGTAAAGGAAGGACATAGGACAAAAGTTGTTTCTTCGTGTGTATATCCAATTAAAGATGGAATAGAAGTTATAACCAACTCTGATAAGATATTAAAAATGAGAAAAAATATTATTATGCTTCTACTATTGAGAGCTCCTAATAATGAGTATATTAAGAACTTAGCAAAAGAGTATGGGGTTGTAGCACCTGAAAGATATATGAATGTTGGTGAAAAAGAAGATTGTGTCTTATGCGGGTTATGTGTTAAGGCATGTGAAACCATGGGAACCAATGCAATATCAATGGTTAATAGAGGCACAACTAAAAAAGTATCTACTCCTTATGACGATGCTTCAAAGGATTGCATAGGATGCGGAGCTTGTGCAGAGGTTTGTCCTACCAAAGCTATAAACTTAGTAGATGAGGATGGGAAAAGAACTATATGGAATAGAACATTTGATTTAATTAAATGTTCTAAGTGCGGCAAGTATTACACTACTGAAGAAGCATTAAAGCATGTTAATAATAAGTTAGATATTAAAATTGATGAACCAATTTGCGAGGATTGCAAAAGAAAGATAGTTGGTGAGAAATTCAAGGAGATTTATCAAAATATACATCATATGTAAGTTTTAGGGACCAAGGAGTTTATTTGCCTTGGCCTTTATTTTTTATTTTGGGGTTTAAACATCTTGAAGGATTTTCACCTACCAACATCGAATATATGTTCTATTAAGCGGAGGTGTAAATAATGGAGATAAGATGTATTCACACAGGAGACCTTCATCTTGGAATGGAGTTCAAAAGTGCAAGCTTTGATAAAAAACAAGCAAATACAAGAAGACTTGAATTGTGGGAAACCTTTAATAGAATTATAGATAGATGTAAAGAAATAAAAGCACATATTTTGCTTATAGCAGGAGATTTATTTGAGGACGAATATTGTTCTGTAGCAGATGTTAAGAGAATAGATGCTAAGTTAAGAGAAATTAGCGATACAAAGGTAGTTATATCAGCAGGAAATCATGATACTCTTGGTAAGAGATCTTTATATAAATTAATAAAATGGGGAGACAATGTTCATATTTTTGGGCCAAATTGCATATCTAAGGTTGAATTTAATGATATTAATGTGGTAATATGGGGTCTTAGCTGGGATAAAAAATTAGAGCGTGAAAGCCTATTTGATGGAGTTAAGATAGAAGATACAAGTAAAATTAATATTCTCCTTGCCCATGGTGACGCTTTTAATAAAGACTCAGAATATCTTCCAATAAATAAAAATGCTTTAATAGAAAGTGACTTTCAATATATTGCTTTAGGACATATTCATAAACATCAATTTATTAGTGAAAATATTTGCTATTGCGGCAGCCCTGAACCTTTAGATTTTGGTGAAACAGGTAGCCATGGAATTGTTGAGGGTGTAATATCAAAACATGGAGCTAAAATGACTTTTAAGCCATTTGCTAAAAGAGAATTTATTATTAAGGAGACTTCAGTAGATGAAAACATGAGCTATAATGAAATAATAGATATAATCAAGTCTGTTGATAATAAAGAAAACAGAATGAAAAATTTATATCGAACTATTATTACAGGAACTAGGGATAGCCATATTAATATTGATGTAAAAGATTTAAAAGAATATTTGTTTAGCGAATTCTATTATTTAGATATAATTGATAAGACTACTCCAGATTATGATTTGGATAAAATTTACAAGGAAAACTCTAATAATATAATAGGCCTTTTCATAGAAGAAATGAAGAAACAAGGATTAGATAACGAAATAGTAAGAAATGCACTATATTATGGACTAGAAGTACTACTAAGCGAGAAGGTGAAAAAATGATTATTACAGAGCTTTTGCTAACTTCATTTGGAAAGTTTAAGAATAAATCTATTTCTCTAGGAAATGGATTTAATATCATATATGGAGACAATGAAGCAGGTAAAACTACTATTCATAAGTTTATTGAAGGAATGTTTTTTGGCTTTTTTAAGCCATATAGTAAAAAAAGGATATATTCTGATGATTACGATAACTTTTTACCCTGGGAATACACAGATTACAGCGGGGTACTAAAATATATTGTGGATAATGACATATACAGAATAGAAAGAAACTTTTTAAAAGGCAATGATGAAGTGCATATATTTGATGACAAGACAGGAGAAGATATAAGCCATCTTTTTGAATACGACAATGTAACTAGACTTCATCTACCTATGTTAACTCATATGGGATTAAACAGCATTGTGTTTAACAATACTATATCTATTAGTCAGCTAAAAAGTAAGGCTGAGGATGCATTGGCAAAAGAAGTTAAGGATAGCTTAATAAACCTAGGTGGAAGTCTTGATGAAGATATTTCTGTTAAGAAAGTACTAGAAAAGCTCAACGAGAAAATAAACGCCATAGGAACTGAAAAAAGAACTAAAACATCACCTTATGGAAAAATAGTTGAGGAAATAGAGCAGTTGCAAAACGAGAGGAAGAAAGCATTAGCTGTTTCAATAGAGGTAAAAGAATACCAAGAAAAAGCAAACTCTCTTTCGGATAAAATTAGGGAACTAAATGATAGTAGGGCTGAGATTGAAAGTAAGATTGACATTTTTGAAGTGCTTCAAGCAAAAGAAAAGTATAATGATTGCTTAAAACTTTCAGCGGAAATAAATATACTAAATAAGCAAATTGACGAGTTCAAAGAATTTGAAGTATTGAGCTACGATGACTATACTGAGGCTATTAAATACCAGCATGAGATAAAAACTTTAGATGAAGATAAAGATTTATTAAAAGAGAAGCAAAATAAAGCTTTAATAAGGCAGAAAAAAACTAAAGGGTTAATTGATCAGTGTAGTTATTTTGAAGGAATAGAAAATGATAAAATTGAACAAGTTACAGTTTAATATAATTTTATTGTGCAGAAAAAACAGGATTTAGAGCAAATATATAATAAACTGTCTAGCAGAACAGGATATAAAGTAGACTATAATAATCAAAGCATAAATGAAAGACTTTATAAATATGAAGAATTAGAAGAAGAAAAAAACAGCTTACTATATAATAATCAATATAATAATATAATGTTTTTAAATACTAGAATGGATGAGAAATTAAGAAGTAAAAAGAAAATTAGTATTTTAAAAATCCTTTCAGCTTTAGGAGTATTAGTAAGCTTAGTACTAGGATTTTTAGCGTCAAAGGCTATGTTTTTTGTATCAGCTATTCCAATAGCACTTTTAATATACTTGTTCTTTTCATCCAAAGAGTTAAATAAATATATTAATGAGTTAAAGGTGCAGATGTCAGATATTGGTGAGAAGGAAAAGCAAAGAGAGACAAGAATCGAAGAACTAGAAAAGAATATGTTAGACATACTTGCTGCATATGATTGTAAGTCAAAGGCTGAACTAAGAAAGCTAGCAAACGAAATTGCCCAAAAAAATTACGCAGCAAATGAAGTAATGGAACTAAAAAGCAAGAAAAATGGTCTAATTGAGGAAATACAAACATTAGAAGATAACATTCGAAGATATGTTCACCTTATAAATGAGGATATTGTTTCTTTAGAAAGCATCAGAAAATTTAAAAGTGAGTACTCTAAGTATTTAGAGTTAAAGAGGCAAGAGACAGAATTAGAAAATGAAATTAATGAATTAATAGCAGAATTAAAAGAATTTGAGATAAAACAAAAAGGCCTAGAAGAAAATCTGAAGAAGATATTTGAGAAGAATAATGTAAATAGCATCCATACATTCAAAGAAGGCCTAGAAAAAAAGAAAAATTTTGAAAAATCCCTTCAATTACGAGAGAGCAAAAAAAGTTTGCTTAATAATATACTAGGAGATAATAACATTGACTTTCTAAAGAAAAAGTCTCAAGACTTTACTGAAACCATAGAGCAGGATATAAAAGGACTAGATAAAGAAAAATTAATTGCTGATTTAAAAGATATTAATGATACAATAATAGAAACAAAAAGTGAGCTAACTAGATTTGAGGAAAAAATAAGAATTTTAAGCTCATCAACAGCTGAGTTAGTCCAAATAGAGGAGGAAATAGTAAGAAAAAATAGTATTAAGGATGAGTATGAAAGAAATTTATCTTCACTTGAACTTTCTAAAAATACTATTGATAAAATATCAAGGAGTATACAAAGAGATTTTGCTCCTAGGCTTAATAATGGAGTTGGGAAAATAATTGAAAAAGTAACAATCGGCAAGTATAATGAGGTAAAAATAACTGAGAATCTAGAGATAAAGGTAGTTGATCCTAGCAATAATAAACTAGTTGATGTTGAAAAGCTAAGTGGTGGTACTATTGATCAATTGTATTTTGCAATGAGATTTGGAATTATTGATATCATAAAAGAAGGTAACAATCTTCCACTTATACTTGATGATTGCTTTGTACAATATGACAATGACAGACTTGAGAATATTCTAGAATTTTTATCTAAAGAAAGCTTAGAGAGACAAATAATATTATTTACATGTCATGAAAGAGAAGGAAGAATACTTCAAGAAAAAGGTATAGAGTTTAAATTGGTTAATCTATAGCCATACTTAATGCATTACATTAACCCATAGGAAACTGAAAAATTAGCGTTTTATGAGTTAATGTTAAACATTAACATTAATATTGGGGGTGATATAATGGCTATATATGGGATTGCAGATCTTCATTTAGATTCCACAGGAGATAAGCCTATGGATATTTTCGGTGAAAATTGGACAAATCATCAAGAGAAAATATTTAATAATTGGAGAAATATTATAACAGAAGATGATATAGTTTTAATTGCAGGGGATATTTCTTGGGCATTAAGATTGCCAGATGCATACATTGATTTGAAGAAAATAGACCAACTTCCAGGTAAAAAAGTCATAAGCAGGGGGAACCACGACTACTGGTGGTCTACAAAATCAAAGCTAAAAGAGCTTGATTTAAAAACTATTCATTTTTTACATAATGATAGTTTTTTATATAATTCAATTGTAATAAGTGGTGCAAGAGGATGGGCAGCTAAAGATAGCGACGAATTTGATTCTCATGATGAGAAAATATTTGCTCGTGAAATAAACAGACTTGATATATCCCTTTCTTCTATTAAGGATAACATACTAAAGAAAATAGTAATGATTCACTATCCTCCTTTTAATATGGAGAATAAATCACCAAATGAATTTGTTGAAGTTATGATAAAGCATAAAGTAGACAAATGCGTATATGGTCATCTGCATGGAGAGGGACATAAATTTGCAGTTGAAGGAAAAATAGAAGGAATAGATTTTCAATGCATATCTAGTGATTATATTAACTTTATACCTACAAAGATAATTGAATAGAAGTATTTATTTTTAAGCCTCTAGAATTACTAGAGGTTATTTTTATGATAAATAAGTAATAAAATAGAATCAAAAAAATGAAGAAGTATGGTATTATATTAATAAGAAGTTTTGTAAATCCTTACCACATATATAACGAAGTTTTAAAAATATACAAAAAATAAGGGGGAAACCAAAATGTATAGTGAAGAGGTAATATTAAAAAACGAAACAGGTCTTCATGCAAGACCAGCAAGTCAATTTGTTTTTATGTCATCGAAGTTTAAATCTCACATTGTAATTATTAAAGACGAGAAAGAATATAATGCAAAAAGTATAATGGGGGTCCTTAGCATGGGAGCAGGAAAAGGAACTAAACTAACAATTAAAGCAGAAGGAGAAGATGAAAAAGAAGCTGTTGAAGCATTAAAGGCATTAGTAGAGGGTAACTTTGGTGAATAGGAGGTTTTTTTGTGATTGGAATAGGTGTATCTCCTGGAATTGGAATAGGGAAGGTCATTGTTAAAAAAGAACCTACAATAAAAATTGAGAAGAAAATAGTAGATGAACCTCAAAGAGAAATTTCCAAACTAAATGTTGCTAGAGAAAAAGGGAAGGAACAAATAGAGGACTTATATCAACGTGCTTTTAATACCATAGGTAAGGAAGAGGCTGGGATATTTAGAGCTCATAGAATGATATTAGAAGATCCAGAATTCTTTGGTCAAATAGAAAGTAAGATAATTGAAGAAAAAATCAATGCAGAATGGGCAACATCAGAGGTTACGAAATTTTTCATCAATATGTTTGAAGCTATGGAAGATGAATATATGCGTGAAAGGGCAGCAGACATAAAGGATGTAACAGGAAGGCTCATAAGAATAATACTTGAAATAGAGGAAACTGATTTAGGCAATTTATCCGAAGAAATAATAATAGTAGCAGAAGATTTAACTCCTTCAGACACAGCACAAATGGATAGAAATAAAGTAATTGGATTCATAACTGAAATAGGCGGTAAAACAGCACATTCTGCAATTATGGCTAGAACTTTAGAAATCCCCGCTGTTGTTGGTCTAGAAAATGCTACTGAGATTATATCAGATGGTGATTATGTAATATTAGATGGAGATACTGGAACTGTAATAATAAATCCTGATGAAAATATTGTTGAAGAATATAAAAGAAAAAAAGAAAATCTTATTGAGTTTAGAAAAAAACTCGAACAAGTTAGAGGTCAAAAGAGTATTACTATAGACGGATTTAAGGTTGAAATAGCTGCAAATATAGGAACTCCAAAAGATGTTGATGGGGTATTAAAAAATGATGGTGAAGGAGTAGGCCTTTATAGAACTGAATTCCTGTATATGGACAGAGACAAGCTGCCTACAGAAGAAGAACAGTTTGAAGCTTATAAAGAAGTAGCAGTAAGGCTAGAGGGTAAACCAGTAGTAATCAGAACTTTAGATATAGGTGGAGATAAAGAACTTTCGTATCTTCAACTTCCAAAAGAAATGAATCCATTTTTAGGCTACAGAGCCATAAGACTTTGCCTTGACAGAACTGATATTTTTAGAACACAGCTTAGAGCCTTGCTTAGAGCAAGTGCTTTTGGAAATATTAAAATCATGTTTCCCATGATATCTGCTATAGAAGAGTTAAGGGAAGCCAAAAATATTTTAGAGGAAGTAAAGAGGGAACTTAGAGATGAAAATGTAAAATTTAATGAAAATATAGAAGTAGGTATTATGATAGAAATACCTGCAGCTGCAGTAATATCTGATTTATTTGCAAAAGAGGTAGATTTCTTTAGTATTGGAACAAATGACCTAATACAATACACAACCGCAGTAGACAGGGGCAACAGGAAGATATCTTATTTATATAATGAGTTCCATCCTGCTCTTCTAAGATTAATAAAAACAGTAATTGATAATGGACACAAAGAAGGAATATGGGTAGGAATGTGCGGCGAAGTAGCAGGGAATCCGCAGCTAATTCCAATTCTCATTGGAATGGGATTAGATGAATTTAGTATGAGTGCTTCATCTATGTTAGGAGCTAGATGGATCATAAATAATATTTCTAAAAAAGATATGGAGGACTTAGTTGAAGAGGTACTAAAGCTCCCAACGGCTGAAGAAGTAAAGAAATTTATTGATGAAAAAAAAGATAGATTGAGATTACATAAAGACAGATAGAGTAGAACAATATTTATCTGTCTTTTTCCTTGTCATCAATTAATGCATCTTTTAAATCTATATAGCTTATGTGATTAAGAAAACGTCTTAATTTATCTATTTTTCTTTTACGTATTTTAATAATTATAAAAAACATATAAAATATGATTAATAAAACAAATAACACATATGACATATAAATATCCCTCCTTAAGCTAATAATTGACAACTTTTATAAAAATAATAAGTAAATTAATTATGAAAATTACATGTGCTTATGGTAGAGAGTAATACAATCTTTATATTAATTATATATATTTTTGGAAGGAGAACAAAATGGCAAAGGAATTAGAAGTAAAAGTATTAGGAATTATTAAAAAAGATATTGAAGAAAAGCTTCAATATCTAGGTGCAAAACTAATAAGTAAAGAGTATCAAATAAATACTTTATATGATTCAGAAGATAAAATCATCGAAAATCTAGGTGATGGATATTTAAGAGTACGAGAAACTAGAAAATTATTAACAGACGAATCGGAAATTTTCTTTACATTAAAAAAGAATGTATCAAGTGATGTGGCTAGAGAAAATATTGAAATAGAAACTATGGTTACAGATAAAGCTGCACTTAATGCCATACTTGGGCATTTAAATCTTAAAGTAATACATGAAGGGACTAAAGAAAGAATCTCATATATCTATGAAGACATAAGATTTGACATAGATACCTGGGATAAGTCTACTTATCCATATCCTTATATGGAGATAGAAGTAACAAAAAAAGAAGATATAGAAAAAGCAGTGAAACTTTTAGGACTAGATGATGAAAGTGTAACTACAAAATCACTAAGAGAGCTTAGGGCGGAACTGAAGGGGGAATAACCATGAAAAGGTACTCTAGAAATATGAACATGCTATCACCTGAAGAGAATGCTAGTCTTAGCAGCTTTAAAGTCTGTGTCATTGGCTGTGGCGGTTTAGGTGGATACATAATAGAGATGCTGGCAAGGCTGGGGATTGGGCATCTAACTGTAGTAGACGGAGATGTTTTTGATGAGACAAACTTAAATAGGCAGCTCTTATCAGACATGGCTTCAATAGGAAAGCCAAAGGCCTTAGCAGCTAAAGACAGAATAAACAAAATAAACCCACTAGTTAAAGTAGAAGCTATTAGTGGAATGTTAACAGAAAAGAATTGTGCTGAAATACTAAAAGGACACGATGTTATAGTAGATGCATTAGATAGTATAAATACTAGACTTGTTGTCCAGTGTCAGGCTGAGGTGCTAAATATACCACTTGTACATGGGGCTATAGCTGGCTGGTTTGGGCAAGTGACAACAATTTTTCCGGGAGATAGGACATTAGATATACTATATAAAGAAAAAGATACTAAAGGATTAGAAGAAGAGTTGGGCAATCCTTCTTTTACACCTGCACTAATAGCTTCTATAGAAGTAAGTGAGGTATTAAAAATTATAATAAATAGAGGAGAACTCTTAAGGAAAAGATTACTCATAATAAATACATTTAATCAAGAATATGAAGTCATAAATCTATAACCTTCAATATTAATCACCTTTATAAATTTAAGGCATAAAATAAATTAATGAAACAGCAGCAACTTAAAGTATAAGGTGGTTATGTGTATGGAAAACAAGATGTTTGAAAATATGCAAAACATAGCTATGTTTGCCTTACCTATCTTAATATTTACTTTAATTAAGAGAGGTGGAGGGTTCAAAGCAGATGTGAACTCCAGTGAAAATTACCAAGATAAAGCCAAAATGATTAATGAAATAAGGCCTTACTTCCTTGAAGAAGACCAGCATATCTTAGGTAAGGTACAGGATATTTTTGAAATACTCAATAGAATTAATAGAATAATTAAAAGCAACTATAATGACAGTGTTAAAGCCTTAAACCAAGATTTGTCAATGCTAGATAGAAAAGAAAAGATATTGACTAAGCTTGCGAATTATATGAATGACAGTAATAGACAAATAGCAGAAGGTGTAGTAGAGACTAAAAATAACATACTTAAAACAAAAGATAACCTTGAAGTATTTTCACAAGCAGTGTCCACTCAAAATTTAGATAAAATTACATCAATTATGAAACTGGCAAATTCTATAGAACCATTAATGCCAGATAAAGGTAAAGTGCAGATAAAAAAATTAGAAAAAATCGTTGATATAATGAAAGCCTCTGATGATCAATTTAAGCCTTTATATTAGTAGAGGCTTTTTCAATTTTTAGGCAGGATTTCAAAGAGAAAGTGTGGAATAAATACTAGAATTAGGACTAAAGATAAATTAAGATTACTTTCAAAGGAATCTTTGAACTGTTAGCATAGGGTAACCTAATACAGTGAATGAGAGATACGAGGAGGAAATAGAATTGGACAAAGTAGCAATTATTTCTGATATTCATGGAAACGTACCTGCACTAAATGCAGTTCTTGATGATATTAAAGAAAGGAATATTGATAGAATAATATGTCTAGGAGATTTGGCTGGTAAAGGACCTAACCCTGATGAAGCTGTAGACATTATTAGAACAGAATGTTCCGCAGTGCTCATGGGAAATTGGGATATGATGATAGCTAAAGAAAATGATTTTGAAATGGTGAAGTGGGCAAGAGAAAAGCTTGGAAAAGAAAGACTGGAATATATTAAAAATCTACCTTTTTCATTAGATTTTTATATGAGTGGAAAGCTAATCAGATTATTTCATGCATCACCTCAGGGTGTGTTCCATAGGGTTCATGGTACTAGTCCTTTTGAAATGATACTTGGGATGTTTGATAACACAGAAAATACAGGAAGTAATTATACAGATAGAAAGCCTGATATTATTGGATATGGAGATATACATGGTGCATACATAAAATATTTTGACGATAAGGTCATATTTAACGTCGGTAGTGTAGGCAATCCACTAGATTTGACCTTAGCTTCCTATGTAGTTTTTGAAGGTGAATACGATTGTAGGGATAATAAGGGGTTTCAAATTAACTTTATAAGAGTACCTTATGATATAGAATTAGCAATTAAATTAGCAAAAGAATCGAATATGCCAGAAATAGATGCATATATTAATGAATTAAGAACAGGAAGATATAGAGGTAGAAAGTAAAACATTTATTAATAAAACTTAATATTTGTTTTGTAAATAATAAAGGAATAACTATAATAATATAGAATAATTTCCTTAATAATCCATAAGGAGGAGAATAATTTTGAGAGATATTAGATTACAGAAACTAGCACATTTGATAATTAACTATTCATTAGATATTAAAAAAGGAGAATACCTACAAATCAACGGAAGTGTTGTTACAGAACCTTTACTAAAAGAACTTTATAGAGAAGCGCTAAGGGTTGGAGCATATCCTGAGATTACGACTTTTCTAGAAGGTGTATCGGAAATACTGTTAAAGGAAGGAAATGACGAACAGCTAAAATTTGTTTCACCACTTAACAAGACCATAGCAGAAAAGTATGATGCCACTATACATTTACTAGGTGGACTCAATACAAAGGAGCTGGCAGGAGTTGACCCACAAAGAATAGTTGCTAGAAGAAGAGGTTTAAAAGAAATAGTAGACATCAAGCAGAAGCGTGAAGCTGATGGAGAGTATAGATGGTGTTTAACTCAATTCCCTACTCATTCTGATGCTCAAGAAGGAAATATGTCTCTAGAAGAGTACGAGGACTTTGTATTTAAGGCTGGTCTAATAGACAAAGATGATCCAACATCAGAATGGAAGAGAATCTCTGAAGAACAGGAAAAAGTAGTTAAGTATTTAGATAAAAAGAAAGAAATACGTATTGTATCAAAGGATACAGATTTAAGAATGAGCACAGAAGGTAG
>CAZUFW010000022.1:14019-23150 GCA_964619895.1 uncultured Clostridia bacterium
GATTAACTGTGACGGTAAAGTTAACTTTCCTGATGGAGAGGTATTTACTGGTCCAGTAGAAGATTCAGTAGAAGGACACATTAGATTTAGTTTCCCTGGAATATATGCAGGAAAAGAAATCGAAGATATAAGGCTTGCTTTTGAAAAGGGTAAGGTAGTCAAGGCAGAAGCAGCAAAAGGGGAAGAACTTTTGCATGCACTATTGGATACTGACGCAGGCTCAAGGACATTAGGCGAAATAGCCATAGGTACTAACTATGGAATTCAACAATTTACAAGAAATATGCTTTTTGATGAGAAAATAGGAGGGACAGTACACGCTGCAATAGGAGCTGCTTACCCAAGTACAAATGCAAAAAATGAATCTACTATCCATTGGGATATGCTTTGTGATATGAGAGATGGAGGAAAGATTTATGCTGACGGTGAGCTTTTCTATGAAAATGGTAAGTTTTTATTTGAGGTAATAGAAAAAGGGATATAAGTCAAAGCATAATATAATTATTTTAGAGATCCTTCGTTAAGGCTCAAGATGACAAGATTGACACTAAAGTCAGTTCATTTCATCACCCTGAACGTATAGAAGGGTCTATTTTTTTATTTGTTGATTATCTTTTATAAAGAAGGAAAATTTATTAGAGTATCGAAATAAATATAATAAATATCTATTATAGATTCTAAGGAGGTAAATCGATGCTAAGCAAGCCAATTATAGACGATGTTTTAACAGCAGCTCTGTCAACAGGGGGAGATTTTGCAGAAATTTTTGTAGAGGATAGATTTAACACAGGACTTTTGCTTGTAGGTGGCAAGATTGAAAGTGGAGTATCAGGACGGGATTATGGTGTAGGCATAAGGATATTTTACGGATTAAATAGTATATATGCATATACAAATGATTCAACAAGAGAAAACTTAATCAAAGTTGCTAAGGAGGCAGCTGCAGCAATTAAAGGAAGTAAAATAAATCAAGTTTTAGATTTTATTAAGGTAGATATAGACAATATCCATCCAATAAAATTGATTCCAAGTAATATCGAAAAATCTCAAAAGGTTGAATTAATGAAAAGAGCTTACAATGCAGCTAAAAACTACGATGAAGTTATATCTCAAGTTACAGTAAGATATCTAGACAATGAACAAAATGTACTTATAGCCAATTCTGAAGGATTACTTGTAGAAGACAAAAGAACACGAACTAGAACTGCTATTTCTGCTGTTGCTTCAGCTAATGGAGAGATGCAATCAGGCTTTTATGGTCCTGGAGCACATATGGGTTTCGAATTTTATGACAAGATTAACATAGAGGACTATGCTAAGGAAGCAGCTCGAATTGCAAAAACAATGGTATTTGCAGGTTTATGTCCAAGTGGGAAAATGCCTGTAGTTATAGACAATGAATTTGGTGGAGTTATTTTCCACGAGGCATGCGGACACGGACTAGAAGCTACATCTGTTGCAAAGGGAACATCTGTATTTTCAGGGAAGTTAGGGGAAAAAGTAGCATCAGATATTGTCACAGCCATAGATGATGGCACTATACCAAATGCTTGGGGTTCCCAGAACATTGATGATGAAGGAACTAAAACTAAGAAAAACGTATTAATTGAAAATGGCATATTAAAGGGGTATATGATTGATAAGCTTAATGGATTAAAGATGGGAATGCCATCCACAGGTTCTGGCAGAAGACAGTCATATAAATATGCTCCAACATCAAGAATGACTAATACCTATATTGCAAACGGAAGCTCAACTAAAGAGGAAATCATAGCTGACACAGAATACGGATTATATGCAAAATACATGGGTGGTGGTTCTGTTAACCCAGCTACAGGTGATTTTAACTTTGCAGTAAGCGAAGGATATATAATAAGAAATGGAAAGTTAGCAGAACCAGTAAGGGGTGCTACACTTATTGGAACAGGATTAGAAGTGCTTAAACAAATTGATATGGTAGGTAACAATCTTGACTTTGGCCAAGGTATGTGTGGGTCACAAAGTGGCTCTATACCTACAGATGTGGGGCAGCCTACTATAAGAGTAAAATCAATAACAGTAGGTGGAAGAAAGGGTGGTCAGTAATGGCAAATAGAGAATTAATAGATAAGATATTTAATAAAGGCAAGCAATTAGGTTTAGATGATATGGAGGTATTTATCCAAGGCAATAAACAATTCGACACAAGAATTTTTGAGGGAGAAATAGACAAATACAGTATATCAGATGAGATAGGATTATCCTTCAGAGGAGTATACAATGGAAAAATGGGGTATTCATATACAGAAAAAGTAGATGAATCTTCAATAGATATGCTTTTAAAAGAAGCTATAGAAAATGCAGTAAATATAGATAGTGAAGACAAGGAAGTAATTTTTGAAGGCTCTAAAGAATATAAGGAAGTAAACACATTTAATAGTGAACTTGAAAATGTAACTACAGAACAAAAAATAGATTTTGTAAAACGTCTTGAAAAAGAAGCTTTTAAGGTAGATAGTCGTGTAACTTCCGTAAATTATTGTTTATATAGTGAGGCAACAGGTTATAGTTTACTTGTAAATACTAAAGGTTTAGACTTAGAGAATAAGTTTAATATAGCTTATTCCTATGTGTCTGTTGTAGTTAAAGATGGAGAAGATATAAAAACAGGGTTAAAATATATTATTGGTAATGATTTTTCTAAGTTTAATGCTGAAGAAATGGCAAAGGGTGCAGTTAATGAAGCATTATCTATGCTAGGAGCTGATAGCATAGAATCAGGAAAATACCCTGTAATACTTAGAAATGATGTAGCAGCAAATATATTAGAAGCATTTGCCTCAGTTTTTATTGCAGAAAATGTACAAAAAGATTTATCCTTATTAAAAGGAAAACTAAATGAAAAAATAGCAAATGAGTTAATTACAATAGTAGATGATCCATTTTTAGCAGAAGGAGTATCTTCAGCTTCTTTTGATGGAGAAGGGGTAGCTGCTAAATATAAAAAAGTAATAGACAAAGGAGTTTTAATGACTTATCTTCATAACTCTAAAACTGCTAAAAAAGATGGCGTAGAATCTACTGGAAATGCAAGTAAAGGCTCATACAAATCCCCGATTTCAACAGCGCCTACTAACATGTATATTGAAAATGGATGTACTGATGTAGACCAAATGATTGGCAGTGTTGAAAAAGGTATTATGATAATTGATGTCCAAGGACTACATTCTGGTCTAAACGCAGTATCAGGAGATTTTTCACTTTCTGCCTATGGATATGTAATAGAAAAGGGTAAAATAAGCAGACCTGTAAATCAAATTACAATAGCGGGAAATCTTTATGAAGTGCTTAAGAATATTGATGCTGTAGGGAACGATTTGAAATTCTGCCTTCCAAGCTTTGGATATATAGGCTCACCATCTCTTAAAATTAATAGCTTAGCTATTGCAGGTAAATAAATAAAATGAGGGAAATCTGCGGATTTCCCTCATTTTATCTAGTATCAACTCTTTGTCTGTCTCTAAATAATAGGCTAATGCAATATAATCCTGCTAATCCTACAAGTCCATATACTATTCTGCTTAAAAGTGCAGCAGGACCTCCAAAAAGCGTAGCTACAAGATCAAACCTAAACAAAGAAATTAGTCCCCAGTTTAGTGCTCCAATAATAACTAACACTAGTGCAAATGTATCCATAATACCACTCCTTAATTATTGTTTTTGCATATTATTATTATTGCTTCATATTTGAACTTTTATACCCTTTTATGTAAAAATTAACAATAACATCGAAATAAGTAACACTTTTGGAGAACAAGAATAAAATATAATATACATCATAGGTTTACATAGCTTTGGCCTATTGATAGAACTTTATATAAAAGGGGAGGATAGTATGTCATTAGAAATCAGTAGTAACATACCAGTACAAACAGAAACAGTGGAATGTGAGAATAACCAAAATTTATTATTTTTCTTTTTGATATTGGTGGTCATTTTCTGCAACTGTGCCTTGTTTGAAGATATGGATGAGAGCTTGCTTTTCTTCTTTTTAATACTAATCGTGATATTCAATAGATGCTTCCCTTGTTAAAGCAACCCAAAATTAATCCTAAAAAGACAGGTTTCAAAATTATTTTGAAACCTGTCTTTTTAATAACATGATAAATTCATTTCTATGTTATAATAATAGTACATTTATTTTAACATAAGATAAAAAGATAACTATAAAAAATAAGCAAGGAGATTGATGTAAGAATGGCAGGTCAGTCGGATAATATGAACAAGTCAAAAAATATTAACGTTATTGTAAGAAAATTATTTTTTATTGTATTAGGAAATTTATTTTGTGCTTTAGCTTTTAATTTATTCTTTATACCAAGTAAGCTTTTAAGTGGCGGAGTTGGTGGTTTAGGAATAATGATACAGTATTTAACCGGTATTCCTTCTGGTATACCTGTGTTTATAATAAATTTACCAATATTCATTATAGGCAGTAGAATGGTAGACAGGGAATTTGTATTATATGCATTCATATCTACTTTTGTTTTCTCATTTTTATTAACAATAACAAATGGTATTAGCAAATCCTTTGTAATAGATGATGTACTGCTTGGAGCTATTTTCGGTGCAGTTTTTAATGGAATTGGAATGGGTCTTATGTTTAGAAACAGAACATGTCAAGGTGGACTAGATATAATTGCTGCAATTCTCAAGAAAAAGTACAATATTAACATTGGTACAGGGCTTATGGCAGTAAATACAGTTATTATTTCTCTTTCATCAATACTATTTGGATATAAATCAGCTATGTACACACTAATTGCTTTGTATGTAGGCTATAAAATACTAGATAAAGTTCAAACTGGATTTAATGCTAAAAAGAATATTCTAATAGTATCTGACAAATCGGGAGAATTAGCAGAAGCAATAATTCAAAGACTTCATAGAGGAGTCACTTTTTTAGAAGGTATAGGCGGATATACTAAGGAAAACAAAAAAGTCATATATTGTATTGTTACGTCAAGTGAAACTGTTAAACTTAAGAACATAGTTGAAGAAATAGATCCAAAAGCTTTTCTCACGATAAATGATGTAGTAGAGGTAAGAGGAAGTAGCTTCCAAAACGTGGGTATGTAAAACAAAATGACAAATGCACTGAACTTGAGTATGAAAGTGATTGTTTTATAAAAATCATTTTTATACTTTTTTTATTTTTTTTGGTTAAACTAAATACACTGGGAGGTGTATTTAAAATGAAGAAATATTTTTTGATCTTGTTAATTTTAGTTCTAGTACTTACATCATGTAACACAGGTAGACTTAATAGACCAGAGAAGCCTTATAACCAAGGGAAAAGCGGTCCTGATATAAACACTGATGAAGGAGGAGCTGGTGGGAAAAACATAGCAAATAGAGGCGATATAGAAGCAGATATAAATTATTTTGATATAAAAGAAGATAGAATAATAACAAATTCTTACTTAAGCAAAACTGAGGAGAAAAAGGATATTATCTTTCAGGGGAGCAAGGCAAATAATGCCTCTAATAAAAGCATTCCAGAAAGCTTTGCCAATAATATGAATGCAACAGGGACTGCACAAATGTATGTCACCCAAATACCTAAGGATATAGATGTAGATATAAAATATCACAATTACGATATACCTTATGACTATTTGTTGATTACATCTGCCGATACAAGTATTTATGAAACACCTACTCTTAATTCAAATATTTTGGGAAGGGCAACCCAGTATTCTAAGGTGAAGCTTGAAGGCAAAGCAAGTCTAAATAGGGTATATAGTTCACAAGAATGGTATTTAATATCTTGGCTTGAAAATGGGAATACGGTTTATGGATATGTTACTACTGACAAAGGAGAGCCTAGAAAGTTTAGATTTGATAAAATGACCGAGGAATTAAAAAGATTAGAATATGAATTAACTCAGTATAAATATGGATATGTGTCTAACTATAAGGATAGAAACGGTTCTCCACCTCTAAAAAATGGGAAAGCTCTAGATGAATTTGGGATTCAAGCCTATCAAAGTGCACCAGCTTATTATACACTCGAAAATAAAAATGAATTTAGATATTTCCCTGATGGAATGCTAGTTTTTATTCTTGATGAGACAAGTGGATATTTTAGAGTTAGAAATCTTGTGTATGATGGAGATTATTGGATACCTAAGCATTTTATATCTTTTGATGACAATCTAGATAGACTTGATAAGGCTGTAGTAGTTGATAAAACCAATCAAAATGAAGCATTATTTGAAAAAAGAAATGGAAGATGGACTATGGTTTCATATACACTTGCAACTACGGGAGTACCAGAAGAAAATAAATATGAAACACCAACAGGAAGTTTTAAAGTGTTAGAAAAGAGAGAAAGATTTTACTATTTAGATCATAGAACGAAAGAAATAGGTGGATATGCACCCTATGGTACTAGATTCTCTGCTGGAGCCTATATACATGGAATTCCAGTTGACTACGTGATAAAAGATGGCGAAACCATTGATCCAGGGCTGAAGGAATATTTACTAACAATAGGAACCACTCCTAGATCAGCAAAATGTGTAAGAAATTATACCAGCCATGCAAAATTTGTATATGACTGGACTGACCTAAACCATACAGCTGTAATAATAACTGATTAGTTACAGAAAGTCTTCTTCAAACAAGAAGACTTTTTTATGACCTAACCCGATTTTCCGAATGTATTTGTCGGGAAATCGATGGTAGGTCAAACGCAACGAGCACCAACCTTATTATAAGTTTATGATCGGTGTGTCCGTTAGGACCAAATTTATGTGAGCGATAGCGAGCAAATAAATTTGTGTTGCGAGACTGCGAATTATAATTTTAAAAAGCATTGGACATCTTATAGCAATATGTGACATACTAAATAGAAAAATAAACCATGTAATAGTGTTATAATTATAAAACAATAATTTTTCATAAAAAAGTATAGCACATTTAATTATATGTGCTATAATATATATAGAATTATATGAAGGGAGCAATATTAATGAGCGAATATAAATATATAATGTGGTTTAATGAAATAAACAAGGAAGATATACCTCTAGTAGGAGGAAAAGGTGCTAATCTTGGCGAGTTGACTATTAAAGGCGTAAATGTTCCTCCGGGATTTTGCGTTACAGCTTCTGCCTATACAGACTTCATCAATAAATCAGGATTAGAAAATGAAATATTTAATGTTCTAGAAGGATTAGATATAGAAGATTCTTCTGAACTCCAACTAAAAAGCGCTGAAATAAGAAAAATAATCAAGAAAGCTCATATGCCAAAGGAAATGGAAGAAGAGATAGTTAAGGCATATACAGAATTTAGTGAAAAAGTAAATCTAAACAATCCACATGTAGCTATAAGAAGTTCTGCAACAGCAGAAGATTTGCCAGAGGCTTCATTCGCTGGACAACAGGATACATATTTGCATATCAGCGGAATTGAAGAAGTCTTAAAACACATTAAAAAATGCTGGGCATCTCTTTGGACTGCTAGAGCAATATATTATAGACAACATCAAGGTTTCAAACATCAAGAAGTTGCTTTAAGCGTTGTTGTACAAAAAATGGTTAACAGCAGAATATCTGGAGTTATGTTTACAGCAAACCCTATTACAAGTGACTTAAGCCAGATAATGATAAATGCCAGCTGGGGACTTGGTGAAGCAGTAGTTTCAGGCATCGTAACACCTGATGAGTTTATACTTGACAAAAAGACATTGGCTGTAGTTGAAAAAAATATTGCAGAGAAAAACACTATGGTTATAAAAAATATTGATGATGTTGGAACTTTTGAAATAAAAGTAGAAGAGTACTTAGGATATGATAAAGTTAATGCTCAATGTTTAAATGATTTAGAAGTAGCCAACTTAGGAAAAAACGGAATGATAATAGAAGATTTATATAAATCACCACAAGACATAGAATGGGCATTAGATGCTGACACAGAAGAATTATATATATTACAAGCAAGACCTATTACTACTTTAAGAGGGGAGAGTAAGGAAATGATGTCTTCGCAGCAACCTGCTGAATTAGTTACTTTAGTTAAGGGATTACCTGCATCACCAGGAATTAGCAGCGGAAAGGTAAGAAATATAAAAGATATTAATGAAATAGATAGAGTACAGGACGGGGATATATTAGTAACTGTTATGACAAATCCTGATATGGTTCCTGCTATGAGAAAGGCTGCAGCGGTAGTTACTGATGAAGGCGGAAGAACATGTCACGCAGCTATTGTATCTAGGGAATTAGGTATACCATGTATAGTTGGCGGTAAAAACGCAAGCGAAGTATTGACAGAAGGTATGGAAGTAACAGTAGATGCATCAAGGGGAGTTGTTTACAATGGCATAGTTCTTCAAGAAAAGCAAAAGAAAGAAGAAAAAGCTGTTTCTTCAGTAGGTATTAGTGAAGAGTTGATTCACCAGTTAGCACCAATTACTGCTACAAAAATATACATGAATTTAGGCGAGCCAGGAATTATTGAAAGGTATAAAAACCTACCATTTGATGGTATAGGATTGATGAGAACTGAGTTTATATTTACTAATTTAGTAGGTGCACATCCAATGTATTTACTAAAAACTGGCCAAGGTCAGCTTCTTATAGACAAAATGTCAGAGGGCATTACAAAAGTAGCACAAGAAATATATCCAAGACCTGTAGTAGTTAGATTAAGCGACTTTAGAACAAACGAATTTAGAGGACTAAAAGGCGGAGATGAAGTTGAGCCTATAGAAGCTAATCCAATGATAGGTTGGAGAGGAGTATCTAGATATATTTCTCCTGAATATGAAGAAGGATTTAGACTAGAGTGTAGAGCTATTAGAAAAGTAAGAGAAGAGTATGGATTAACTAACGTGTATGTAATGCTTCCATTTGTAAGGACTACTTGGGAATTAAAAAAGGTTAAAGAAATAATGGCTGAAGAAGGACTAGAACAAGGCAGAAACTTTAAGCTATGGATAATGGCAGAAGTTCCATCAGTAGTATTTGAAGCAGAAGAATTTGCTCAAATGGTAGATGGATTTAGTATAGGAAGTAATGACCTAACTCAACTTACAATGGGTGCTGACAGAGATTCAGGTATACTAAATAATATGGGATACT
>CAZUFW010000022.1:23160-24441 GCA_964619895.1 uncultured Clostridia bacterium
ATGAAGCAGTTAAGAGAGCAATATCTATACTAATAAAAGCTGCTCATAAATATGGAAAAACTATATCTATCTGTGGCCAAGGACCTTCTCAATACCCAGAATTCGCAGAGTTCCTAGTACAAGAAGGAATAGACAGCATGAGCGTAAATCCAGACACAGTATCGTATACACGAAGACTTGTAGCATCAGTTGAACAAAGAATGATATTAAGTAAAATAAGAAGTTTATAATAATATGTAAAATAAGGACCTTCTGATTTTGTAATCAGAAGGTCTTTTAATAATTAGATTCTTTGATGAGCCTCAGGATGGCGTGCATAAGTGTCATCTTGACTTGCTTATTATGCTATTTTGAACGAAGTGAAAAATCTAAGCTTTTTAGAAAGATGGAATAACTCCACCATTATATTCTTTTTCAATAAAAGCCTTAACCTTTTCTGATTGAAGAGCTTTTAATAAAGCTTGAAGTTTTGGACTGTTTTCTTCACCTTTTCTTACAGCAATAATGTTAGCATAAGGTGAATCAGATCTTTCTAGAAGGATAGCATCCTTAGTAGGGGATAGCTTAGCTTGTAGTGCATAGTTACCATTTATTATAGCAGCATCTACTTCATCTAATGCTCTAGGCAATAAAGCTGCTTCAAGAGATCTGAACTTAAGATTTTTAGGATTTTCAACAATATCATTTTCTGTTGCACTAAGCCCTGCGCCTTCTTTAAGTTTTATTAAACCATTATCTTCAAGAACCAATAATGCCCTACCACCATTTACTGTGTCACTTGGAATAGCTATTTCTGAACCATCTTTTAGCTCATTTATATTCTTAATCTTATTAGAATATAATCCCATAGGCTCAATATGAATATTTCCTAAAGAAACTAGGTCAAGCTTGTTTTTTTCATTAAAGTCTTGTAAGTAAGGAAGGTGCTGGAAGAAATTTGCATCTAGTTCTTTATCAGCTAATGCAAGGTTTGGTTTTACATAGTCTGTGAATTCCACTATTTTAAGCTCATATCCTTCGCTTTTCAAATCATCTGCCACTAGACCTAATATTTGTGCATGGGGCTCTGGAGAAGCTCCCACTACTATAACTTTATCATTGTCTGCCTTAGATTGACAGCCAGTGATTGCAATTGTTGTGATTAAAATAATTGCTAATAAAATGTTTAAAGATTTTTTCATTATTATTTCCCCCTTATTATCTTTTATCAATTAATAAAGCTAGCTTATTACCAATAAATTGTATTGCTGTAGGACATGGTGTAGTAATCAAAGATAAATA
>CAZUFW010000022.1:24451-28338 GCA_964619895.1 uncultured Clostridia bacterium
GCTTGAACTAATAATATTATAAGAACTACAGAAGCAATCATGACATCAGTTTGAAACCTATGATAACCATAACGTATAGCTAAATCTCCTAGTCCACCTCCTCCTATTGCTCCCGCCATTGCAGAATACCCTATTAAATTTATTATGGTTAAAGTAATACCATGTACCAGTGAAGGCATTGCCTCTGGAATTAATACTTTTGTTATAATTTCAAATGTAGAAGCACCCATTGAAGAAACAGCCTCAATTATTCCTTTATCAACTTCCTTTAAAGCTCCCTCTATAATCCTAGCTACAAAAGGTGCAGCTGCAATAGATAGAGGTACGACAGTTGCAAGAGTTCCTATACTTTTGCCAACTATTAGCCTAGTTAATGGCATAACAAATATCATTAATATAATAAATGGAAATGAACGAAATATATTAATTACAGCACTTAGTATAGAATTTAATGCTGGTTTTTCCCATATTCCATCTTTTTCTGTAATAACTAGCAAAATGCCTAGAGGAAACCCAAGTATTAATGAAAATACTGTAGACAAAGCCACCATTGAAATAGTTTCCCACAGTGATGGGAGTAAAAGAGAAATAAGATTATCCATTCCATATCACCTCTAGGTCAATATTTTGTTCTTTAAGCCATTCAAGGGCTCTTTCTTTTTCTTCATTCTTTCCTATAACCTGAATTAAAAGATTACCTACACTAGTGGATTGCAGCTCATCTATATCTCCAGATAATATGTTTACATCTATATTAAACTTTCTGATTAGATTTGATATAATAGGTTTTTTAGCAGAATCTCCTAAGTAACTTAATCTAATCACAGTAGAGCCTGGGGTTGTTGGATATATGATTTCACATTCATTACTTCTATGAATATGAGAAATAAAAGCTTTGGCAGTATTGGTTTTAGGTTTAGAGAAAATTTCTTCTACTGTATTTAGCTCAATGATTTTGCCAGCTTCTATTATGGCTACCCTGTTGCATATCTCCTTAATAACTTCCATTTGATGAGTTATGAGAACTACTGTTAAATTGTACTCTTCTTGAATCCTTTTCAATAGACTAAGAATTGATTTAGTTGTTTTAGGATCTAGTGCAGATGTAGCTTCATCACATAAAAGTATTTTAGGTTTATTGGCTAAGGCACGGGCTATAGCAACCCTTTGCTTTTGTCCTCCACTTAACTGCGATGGATACACATTCTTTTTATCAACTAATTCAACTACCTCTAGCAATTCATTTACTCTTTTTTCTATTAGTTCTTTATCATAGCCGTTTATTTCTAAAGGAAATGCAATGTTTTGGTAGACAGTTCTTGAGTTTAATAAATTAAAATGTTGAAAAATCATTCCAATTTCTTTTCTTGTGCTTCTTAGTTTCTTTTTATCTAGCTTAGTAATATCTTTGCTATCGATGGAAACTGAACCTTCTGTAGGCTCTTCTAGTCTGTTTATAGTCCTTATTAGAGTTGATTTTCCTGCTCCACTAAGCCCTATTATTCCAAATATCTCACCTTTGTTTATTTTGAGATTAATATCTTCTAATGCATTTACATCAGAGGATTTACTTTTGTAAACTTTGCTTAAATTCTTGATTTCAATCATTACTTCACCCCTTTAATAAATTACTGTACTAAATCAAATAGATAATAGCTAAATATTAATTTAAGCTTCTCACTTAAAGTTTTTAAATAATAAAAAAACCTCTTTCAAACGAAAGAGGTAAATAACACATTCTGTTTATCCTCTCTCATCTTTCAGCATAGAATGCTGCTGGAATTAGCACCTCGTGTTTATAACACCGGTTGCTGGGTTTCATTGGGCCAGTCCCTCCACCTCTCTAGATAAGAGTTTAATATTAAATTTATTGTTCTCACTATATTTATCTATTTTAATTTTTAACACGTATTTTGTCAATACTTTTTAATGATTTTTTTAATAATAATTTTTATGTTTTGAGGGAAAATATTAAAGTACAAAAAAGAAAGGAGAGATTTCATGGCTTTACAAAATCCACTAAATTTAAATCAAATCAATCAAATGGAACTTCAAAACTTAAGAGAGATAGTCAGTAGTCACAAACTAATGTCAACAAAGCTAAACGAGTATGCCAGCATGTGTCAAGATACTCAGATTAAACAAATGTTTAGTCAAGGAGCTCAAGACGCTAATACTACTGCACAAAACTTAACTCAATCTATATAAAGGAGGTATTTTAATTGCAAGAAAGAGACATTGTAAATGATGTTTTATCAATGACAAAGGCTAGTATCCACTCTTATGGAGCAGCAATAAGTGAATGTTCAAACCAGCAATTAAGAAGCACTTTACAAAAACTAAGAGACGAGGCTGAACAATTCCAATACCAGCTATTCCAAATAGCAGAGCAAAAAGGATACTATACACCTGCTCCAACAGCTAATCAACAAGATGTAACTCAAATTAAAAACCAATTAAGTCAACCATAATTTAAGGACTCATTTTGAGTCCTTTTTCCATATTTTATGATTGACATTACAATAATATAGTGATAATATACCTAAAGACAATATAAAAAGCCTTTAATCTGACACAGAGAGGTTAGGAAGGAAAATAGAACGGAGCTTATTTTAAGCTGCCAATTTGTATGCCTTCCTGTAGAAGGTTTTTTTTATGCCTTTAAACTAGTCCAGTGAGACTGAAAAGGAGGAATAATATGTTAAAAGGAAGAAATTTAATTGAACCAATGGATTTTACTAATGATGAACTAGAAGAAATATTTGACTTAGCAGATGAAATAATCATCAATCCAGAAAAGTATGCTCATGCATGTGATGGAAAGGTACTTGCATCAATGTTCTTTGAACCAAGTACAAGAACTAGATTAAGCTTTGAAGCTGCAATGCTTAGATTGGGAGGAAAAGTAATAGGCTTTTCAGAACCTAATTCAAGCTCAGTTGCCAAGGGAGAAAGTATTGCAGATACTATTAGAACAGTTAGCTGCTATTCAGATATAGCAGTTATAAGGCACCCAAAGGAAGGAGCACCAAAGCTTGCTTCAATGTATTCGAGCATTCCCTTAATTAATGCAGGAGATGGTGGTCATCATCATCCTACTCAAACATTGACCGATCTTCTTACAATCAGAAGTACAAAAAAACGTCTTTCAAATTTAACCATAGGATTATGTGGAGATCTCAAATTTGGAAGGACAGTTCATTCCCTTATAAAAGCAATGTCAAGGTATGAAAACAATAAATTCATACTGATTTCCCCTTCAGAATTACGAATTCCAGAGTATATTAGAAAAGAAATACTTCAAAAAAACAATATTCCCTTTATAGAAACAGAAAAAATTGAAGATTATATGAAAGAATTAGATATTCTCTATATGACAAGAGTACAAAGAGAAAGATTCTTTAACGAAGAAGATTATGTAAGGCTAAAAGACAGTTATATTTTAGACTCTGAGAAGATGATTCAAGGAAAGCCTGACATGATTGTTCTACACCCACTTCCAAGAGTCAATGAAATTTCATATGACGTAGATAGAGATCCTAGAGCTTGCTATTTTAAACAAGCAAGATATGGCATGTTTGCTAGGATGGCACTTATGGCAAAACTTTTGGGGGTGATTGAATAATGGTTACTATAAATAGTATAAAAAGAGGAATAGTAATTGATCATATACTGGCAGGTCAAGGAGCAAATATATTCAACTATCTAGGTTTAGATAAAGCAAATTTTACTGTAGCTCTAATAAAAAATGCTCCAAGTAGAAAACGTGGTAAAAAAGATATGATTAAAATTGAAAATGTAATAGATTTTGATTTAACAGTACTCGGACTTATTGATTCAAGTATTACAGTTAACATAATTGAAAACGAGGTTATTGTTGAAAAGAT
>CAZUFW010000022.1:28348-36962 GCA_964619895.1 uncultured Clostridia bacterium
AAAGATTAAACCAAGACTTCCTGAAAGAGTAGAAGATATAATCAAATGTAAAAACCCAAGATGCGTAACTTCAGTTGAGAGAGGCATAACTCATAGGTTTGTGCTAGTAGACGAAAAGAGTGGAGAATACAGATGTGAATATTGTGATGAAATATACCACTTTTTAGAGGTGTAGACTATGGATGAGCTGTTAATTAAGGGAGCTAGAATAGTTGATTGGAACAAGGATTGTGTGTCAGATATATATATCAAGAATGGCATTATTCATAGGATAAGTCCGAATACAAAAGTAAAATGTGAAACTATAAGGGCAGAGGGACTTTTCCTTCTACCCTCTTTTATAGATATGCACTGTCACTTTAGGGAGCCAGGTTATGAATACAAAGAAGATTTGTCGACGGGAAGTCTTGCAGCTGTAAAAGGAGGATTCACAGCAGTAAACTTAATGGCAAATACTAATCCAGTGTGTAGCAATATGGAAATAGTAAATTATGTTTTGAATAGGGGCAAAGAAATAGGACTAATAGATATTCACCAATCTATTTCCATAACTAATGGTTTCGATGGAAAAAACATAAATCATCTTGATGATGTAGATGAAAGGGTAAAAATCATATCAGATGATGGGAATGGAGTAGAGAAAAATAGAACTATGCTTGAAGCAATGAAAAAGGCAATGGAGAAAAACCTTATAGTAATGTCCCATGCAGAAGATGGAGAATTAAGCAAATACGATACTAGGCTATCAGAGAATATATCTACGATGAGAGATATAGAACTAGCAAAGTGTACAGGGACAAGGCTTCACATGGCCCATGTAAGTACAAAAGAGGCTTTGCAATATGTTATTGAAGGAAAAAAGAATGGAATTAATATTACTTGCGAAGTAGCTCCTCACCATATTGCTTTAGATGAAAAAACAGAATATAGGGTGAATCCTCCACTGAGAAAAGGAGAAGATGTAAAGTTTCTCATAGAGGGTATAAAAAATGGCTGGGTTGATGCAATAGCTACAGATCATGCTCCCCATAGTGCTATAGACAAGGAAAAAGGAGCACCTGGTATATCTGGATTAGAAACAGCTTTTTCAGTATGCTACACCAAGCTTGTAAGAGAGGGACATATTTCTTTAAGTAAGCTGTCAGAGCTAATGTCTAGAAATCCTTCTAAGATAATGGGATTAAATAAAGGACAAGTAGAAGAGGGTTATGATGGAGATCTAGTATTAGTAGATATAGAAAAGATGTACGAAATTGATTCTTCAAAATTCCTCTCTAAGGGCAAAAATACTCCTTTTAACAATATGAAAGTCTGGGGGAATGTAGAGGCAACTATAAAAGCTGGCAAAGTTGTATTTATTAGAGAGGAGATTGAATATGATAATTGATAAATTATACGAATCGGTGTCTGAAAAAGGCGTAGTTTGTGTAGGACTAGATACTTCAATTGATTATATTACAGAAGAAATAAAAAATAAATACTCTATAATATCTGATTCCATATTTGAATTTAATAGAAGAATAATAGATGCTACTTATGATATTGCAGCATGCTTTAAAATACAGATTGCCTATTATGAAGCTCTAGGAATTGATGGATTAATGGCATATAAAAAGACTATTCAATACATCAGAGATAAAAAATGCCTAGTAATAGCTGATATAAAAAGGGGAGATATTTCAAAAACAGCTGAAATGTATGCAAAAGGCCATTTTGAAGGTGATTTTCAGAGTGATTTCATTACCCTAAATCCTTACATGGGAATGGACAGCATAAAACCATATTTAAGCTATGCAAGAGAGAAGAGAAAAGGATTATTCATCCTCATTAGAACTTCTAACGAAGGAGCTCATGATATTCAATATATTAAAGATTCTTATAACAAACCAGTTTATAAAATTGTAGGGGATAAAGTTAAAGCTTTAGCAGGAGAATATATTGGGGAACATGGATATAGCTCCATAGGCGGAGTTGTAGGATGCACACATTCAGACGAAGCCAAAAGCATTAGGGAAAATCTTGATAATATGTTTTTTCTCATACCTGGATATGGAGCACAAGGAGGGACAGCAGAAGATGTTGCTAGGTATTTAAAGAATGGGAATGGTGGAATAGTAAATTCCTCAAGGGGCATACTGCTAGCTTATAGAAAGCATAATGATGAGAAACAATTTGATAAATGGGCAAGGGAAGAAGTATTATCCATGAGGGAGGCTATAAACGATGCAGTCAAAGTATATAAGGATTAAGGTCTCTGAAAATAAGGAAATATCAAATGGAATTTTCAAACTAACTATAATGGGTAATTTTCAAGGCAAACCAGGGCAGTTTTATATGCTGCGAGCATGGGACAGGCAACCTTTTTTATCAAGACCTATTAGCATCCACAATTTAGATAAAGAAAAAATAGAATTTCTATATGAAGTAAGGGGAGAAGGCACTGAACTATTTAGTAAGCTAAGAGAACATGATGAAGTTGAACTTTTAGGACCTCTAGGCAATGGATTTGATATAGATAATATAAAAGGAAAAGTAGCCATAATAAGCGGGGGTATTGGAATAGCTCCTATGTATTATACAGCTAAAAAACTAGATAAATGTGAAGTTGATTTTTACGCAGGATTTAGAGATGAAACATACTTAGTTGATGACATAAAAGACTTTGTCAATGAAATATATATAACAACTGATACAGGAAAATTTGGTCACAAAGGATTTATTACAGATATATTCGATCCCAATAAATATGATGTTGTACTTTGCTGTGGACCAAGCATTATGATGAGCGAAATTGTAAGAGCTTGCAAAGAGAATAGCAAAAAGGTATATATTTCCCAGGAAAATCATATGGCATGTGGAATAGGGGCTTGCTTGGGATGTACATGCAAGACAAATACTGGAACAAAGACTGTATGCAAAGACGGACCGGTTTTTGACGGTGAGGATGTGATATTGCATGCTTAATGTAAATATCTGCGGAGTTGAATTTAAAAACCCTGTAATAGCTGCATCTGGCACTTTTGGTTTTGGAAAGGAATATTCAAGTTTCTTTGATGTCTCTAAACTAGGTGGGATATGTACTAAAGGACTGACTCTAAACAAAAAAGACGGTAATGAAGGCACTAGAATCCACGAGACAACTGGAGGCTTGATGAATAGTATAGGGCTTCAAAATCCTGGAATAGATGATTTTATAGCTAATGAGTTGCCATTTATGAGCAGGTTAAATACTGTCATTATTGCTAATCTTGGTGGAGGAAGCATAGAGGAATATCTAGAAGGGATAGAACGACTCAACTACACTAATGTCGATTTAATAGAACTTAATATATCATGTCCAAATGTAAAAGCAGGAGGAATGGCATTTGGTGTAAAATCTAATGTAGCATATGGAATTGTGTCACAAGTAAAAAGAGCTTCTAATAAGCCAATTATAGTAAAGCTTTCACCAAATGCAGAGGATATTATAGACATGGCAGTAAAATGCTGTGAGGCTGGAGCAGATGCATTATCCCTTGTAAATACTTTTAAGGCAATGGCTATAGATATATACAATAAGAGGCCAGTATTCAACAACATATTTGCAGGCCTATCTGGACCAGCCATTAAGCCTATTGCTCTGAGAATGGTATATGAGGTATCAGCAGCAGTGGATGTACCTATAATAGGAATTGGAGGCATTGTGAGCTGGAAAGATGCAATAGAGTTTATAATGGCAGGAGCTGATGCCATTCAAATAGGAAGCGCAAATTTTATTAAACCAGATATAGCATTAGACATAATTAATGGGATAGAAGATTTTTTAAATAAGGAAGGGATTAAGTCAATTAATGAAATAAAAGGAATAGTGAGGAGGCAATAGAATGGTTTTAGAAATTATGAAAAAGACTGAGGCTTTGTTAGAAGGACATTTCTTACTATCATCAGGTAAGCATAGCAATAGATACATTCAATGTGCTAAAGTTCTCCAATATCCAGAGGAAGCAGAGAAAATTCTTAGCATAGTTGTCAATCGGCTAAAAGATTTAGAAATAGACGTTGTATTAGGGCCTGCTATGGGAGGGGTAATAGTAGCTTACGAAATAGGAAGACAACTAGGCAAAAAGGCCATATTTACAGAGAGAGAAGTAGGAACTGATGAAATGGCTCTAAAGAGAGGATTTGAGATTAAAAAGGGTGAGAAGGTTCTAATATCCGAAGATGTAGTAACTACAGGAAAATCTGCTTTAGAGGCTATAGATGTAGTTGAAAAGTTAGGAGGAGAAGTGGTTGGCATTGCATGTATTGCAGATAGGAGTAAAGGGAAATTGGAGTATCCAATATATAGTGCAATAAAGCTGGATATAGAGAGCTATGAAAGAGATGATTGTCCATATTGTAAAAAAGGATTACCCTATGTAAAACCAGGCAGCAGGAAAAAAATTTAACGGCTTATATAGCCGTTATTTTTTTTCGCTTAATATGTATAATATTCCAACTGTATTTGGACCGCAATGGCTAGATATAACACAGCCTGCGTCAGTAATTATAACTTCCTCAACATCTAGGCTTTCTTCTATTTTTTTCTTTAAAAATGTTGCATCTTCAAGTCCTTCTGTATGAGTGACAAATATTCTTTTTCTATCCATATTGTCCTTGTCTTTGAGTGCATTTTCAAGCATAGTTTCAAGGATTTTTTCTCTTTTTCCCCTTGCTTTTTGTCCTACAATCATTCCACCATCTACTACTTTGATAATTGGTCTGATTTTCAAAACACTTCCCATTAAAGCCTGGAGAGATGAGCATCTTCCACCCTTATGGAGATAGTCTAGTGTATCTGGTACGAAAGCAGTTTCTACCTTAGGAACAAACTCTCTTATTTTTCTTGCTATCTCTTTTACATCCAAGTTCTCTTTAGCTAAATCTACAGCTTTCATTACAAGTAACCCAATTCCAGTAGATAAATTATATGAGTCCACTATTTCAATTCTTGCGCCTGGAAATTCAGAAGCAGCGATTTTTGCATTTTGTAGTGTTGATGATAACTTTGATGAGAGTCCTATGTAGAGTATGTCCATTCCTTTTTCAACAAATGGTCTAAAAGCATTGATAAAGTCCAAGGGCGATGGAGCAGAGGTTTTAGGAAGATTATCATATTCAACTACTTTGGAATATAGCTCTTTAGTTGATATTTCAACTCCATCTTTATAGGAATTATCATCAAAGCTAACATATAGAGGGACTATAGAAATATCGTTGGATTCAATAAGGTCCCTACTTAAATCACAAGTGCTATCAGCAAATATCTTTACTTTACTCACTTGTTTTCTCCCCCTTCTATATTTTATCTATTTAATATTATACTACTAAAACATAAAATATAACAATTATTATTATGTATCTAAGAAATTGTGAAAGTATAATCCTTATAGTCTTCCTAGCATAGCCTTTAATACTTCATCAAAAGGCATACTACCTATAATATCCAAAATATTATCAAGTTCAGTTTTTCTTTTTAATGATCCAGTTAAAACTATTTCTACTGCCTGATCTCTATCTACTAAAACAGAATCTACAGAAAGAGCACCTGTTAACAATCCAAAGATAACAGATATTTGTGCTGGAGTAAACCCTATATTTCTTTTACAGTGCTTTTCTTTATTTAGATTGTCATTACACATATTATTTAGATTTCCTTGTTGAAGGATTTTTTTCACTAATGATTCTGATTGATTCGATGAGAACACAATTGTTCCTCCTCAAAATTGAAATACTAGCAAAACTGACACAAAAAATAGCATCACTCTCTTTGTATATTATATTTTTTAGCAATTTTAATGTTACAGCGTACATATTAGAGAAAAAATAAAAAATAGGTTTACTTTTTTTTATATTTATATATAATAGTTATAATAATATATTTAAAGCAATGAATGAGAGTAGTAAGCATATAATCAAGCATTAGCGATTCAGGGGTGGTGAAAGCCTGAAGCTTTGATATTTGTTGAATGGACTCATGAGTTCAAGTCTGAAATAGCAGTAGGATTTGACGGATATCTACCGTTATAGATTAAGTGAGTCATATGACTAACTAGAGTGGTACCGCGGAAACAGCCTTTCGTCTCTTTTTGAGATGAGAGGCTTTTATTATTTTAGTTTATATTTGTTTTAGGTATGTGAAGAAACAATTTCATTTTTTTGTCATTCTGAACGTATGTGAAGAATCTAGTTTTTTAGATATTAATTAATATTAAATAGATTACAAAAAACAGGAGGTATTAAATATGAGTGATAAGAAAGTAATTTTTAGTGGAGTAAAACCTACAGGAGAGCCTACTTTAGGTAATTACCTAGGAGCACTTAAAAATTGGGTAGAGCTACAAGATGACTATAACTGCTATTATTGTATAGTAGACTTACATGCTATTACTGTACCACAAGAGCCTAAGGATTTAAGAAGACGTTCTCTAGAAATATTGGCTCAATATATAGCTTCTGGTATAGAACCTGAAAAGAATACCTTATTTTTTCAATCCCATGTAAGTGCTCATGCTGAATTATCCTGGGTATTAAATTGCATTTCATATATGGGTCAATTAGGAAGAATGACACAGTATAAAGAAAAGTCACAAAAAAGTGAAGAAAACTTGAATGCAGGATTATTTACCTATCCAGTTTTAATGGCTGCAGATATTCTTTTATATCAAGCCGACTTAGTACCTGTAGGAGAAGATCAAAAACAGCATCTAGAGCTTGCTAGAGACTTAGCTATAAGATTTAACAATAGATACAGCGAAACATTTAAAGTACCTGATATTTATATGTCAAAAGTGGGCAGTAGAATAATGGGATTACAAGACACTTCAAGCAAGATGTCAAAATCAGGTGATGACGAGAATGATTATATTTTATTAATTGAGGATAATGATGCTACAGTAAGGAAAATAAAAAGAGCTGTTACAGATTCAATAGGTATTGTAAAATACTCAGATGAACAACCTGGAATCAAAAATCTTATTACAATATATTCTAAGTTTTCGGGAGAAAGCACCCAAGAGATTGAAAACAAGTATGAGGGACAGGGCTATGGAAAGTTTAAATCAGACTTGGCTGAGGTTGTAGTAGAAGGACTTAGACCAGTTAGAGAAAAATTCATAGATTTAATGAATAATAAAGACTACCTAGAAAAAATATATACTGAGGGAGCAAAGCAAGCAGAATATGTAGCAAATAAGACATTAAGAAAAGTGTATAAAAAGGTTGGATTTATACCAAGATAGATAGCTATAAAATTGAGAATTGAGAATTATTAAAACAATTCAGCTCACGTTCTATATAGATTCGAATAACTAGTATTATTTAGAAAGGAGATGAAATTGAAACTGTGGACGAAGCTAAAAGAGATAAAATAAGAGAAAGTGTTCGTAAGAGTTATAAGAAAATAGCAGTTGGGAATAAGAATATAGATTGCTGTGGAGGAACTACCTTAAAAAAACCTGAAAAAAGCGTATCTGCAAGTATTGGATATTCAAAAGAACAAATATCATTAGCACCAGAAGAAGCAGATATGGGCCTTGGATGTGGTAATCCTTTAGAAATTGCACAACTAAAAAAAGATGAAACTGTTTTAGACCTTGGAAGTGGCGGAGGATTTGATTGCTTCTTAGCAGCAAAAAAGGTTGGAGATAATGGTCATGTAATTGGAGTAGACATGACACCTGAGATGATTAGCAAATCTCGTAGACTTGCAAAGAAAGAGAAATATAAAAATGTTGAATTTAGATTAGGAGAAATTGAAAATCTTCCAGTAGCAGATAGTACTGTAGACGTCATAATATCTAACTGTGTAATTAATCTATCACCTAATAAGCAAAGAGTTTATAATGAAGCCTATAGAGTACTGAAAAAAGGCGGAAGGCTTGCTATTTCTGATGTAGTTCTTATGATGGAACTTACAGAAGAAATGAAAAAGGACGAGAAGCTTTATTGTGGATGAGTAACAGGAGCATCTTCAGTTGAAGAACTAGAGTCTTATTTACAAAAAGCTGGATTTAAAGATATAAGCATTGCAACTAAAGAAGTATCTAAGGAATATGCTGAAAAGTGGGGATACAATTTAAAGGTAGGAGAATACATCATGTCTGGAGAGATAAGAGCAGTTAAACCTTAAAATTGTGGTAGGATAGAAAGAAGTCTATCTTTGTCATGTTATTAATTTATATGTAACGCTTATTTAAAATACTTTGTATTACCCCTATATCAAATGGAAAGAAACCAACCTTAGGAATCGATGTTTGGGAGCATGCATATTACCTAAAATACATGAATAGGAGAGCAGATTATATTGACTCTTGGTGGAATGTATTAGACTGGAGGAAGGTAGCTAAAAAATTTGAAGAGCTAAAATAAATCTACAATTCGAATGTAGTTTAGGCCCTGCAGATGCAGGGCTTATTAACTTTTTTGCTCAAAACTAAACACTATTTGAGTTGCAGGAATATTCTTTTACAGTGTAGAATTTAACATATAAATATTTAACTTTTTAATTGAAAGAAGGGATTTATATGAAAAGATGTACTTGGTGTGGAGATTACGAGTTGTATGTAAAATATCACGATGAAGAATGGGGAGTACC
>CAZUFW010000023.1:0-4722 GCA_964619895.1 uncultured Clostridia bacterium
TATCATACTACACCAATTTATTATAGAACTGCAACTTCATTGTATTCACAAAAAGTAGAATATCCAACTTATAATTTTGTTCAAATAATAGAGTTTGGTGGTTTACGTTATATGACGTATAACTATACTGACGAAGAATGGACAAAATATTGTACAGATAACAATAATCAACTTGATTACTAATTGTTAAACTAAAGTCTACTAAGGTGTTATTCACCTTAGTAGACTATTACATGAATAAGTTGGGAGAGAGAATATGGCTAAATATATATTGAAAAGATTAGTTCTAATGATTATTACATTTTTTATCATAATGACTATATGCTTCGTTTTAGTTCGTATGTTGCCCAATCAAGTACCTGAAGGAATGGGTGATTATGCAGCTGCCGTTAGAGCAATGCGTGAAGCCTGGGGCTATAATAAGCCTATACTCACACAGTATGGCATATTCTTGAATAATATTCTTACTAAATGGGACTGGGGCTTTTGTATCACTGTTGGTCCATATTTGGAGCCCGTAACAGATTATTTGGCAAATAAGCTACCTGCTACTGTAGCAGTTAATACTTACACTATGCTTATTGGAGTGCCTTTTGGTATATTATTTGGTATGTATGCAGCACTGAAGAAAAACAGATGGCAGGATCAGGTTATATCTGTAATAGTAATGTTATTTATTTCAGTACCTAATTATGTTTATGCTTTTATAGTACAATATTTTTTAGGCTTCAAATTAGGATGGTTTCCTATTGTAGTTAAATCAGGTACAGATTTTTTTAGCATGAAAATGCTATACACTATGACATTGCCTATAATGGCATTGACATTTATCGTTGTTGCAAGGTTCATGCGTTTTACAAGAGCTGAGCTTACTGAAACTCTAACAAGCGAATATATGCTTTTAGCTCGCGCGAAAGGCTTAACCATAGGACAGGCAACATTCAGACATGCCTTTCGTAATTCTTTAGTTCCTATCTTACCTATGATTATAGGTGAATTTATGGGAATATTAGCAGGTTCCTTGATTATTGAAAGTATATTTGCAATTCCTGGCATAGGCAATGTATATGTTCAATCAATTATTTTAAGAGATTATAGTGTATTTATTGCCATTAGTATGTTTTATCTAGTTATAGAATTAGTAAGTGGTTTATTGGTGGATTTAAGTTATGGAATAGTTGACCCACGTATTAGAATGGGAGGAGGAAAAACTAATGAAAGCAATTGATATTAAACATATGCCTTTAGAAAAATTTGTTTTAGTCCAACAAGATGAAACTATCCATGATCTGAAATTTGACACTAAGCCAATTGGATATTTAAAGGATGCATGGATTCGTTTTAGTAGAAACAAGGGTTCTGTTATTGCAGCCTGCATAATAGGTTTACAGCTATTATTCGCTATATTGGTTCCTATATTCTCTAAATATTCCATTGATTACAAAGATGGTTTTTATACTTATACTCTACCTAAAAGTGAATTTTTGTCTAAGTTTGGTATTATGAAAGGACATTCAAAATACACATATAACCAGCAAAGCTTTGATTATTACAATGCTATTCCAGGAGCTATAGTCAAAATACATGGAACTTACGAAGGACCTGGTCCTAGAAATACTACTACTACTTATTATAAAGTTACATTAGACTCATATGCGAAAACTGGATATGTATATAAAAATTTAACAAAGAAAGAGTATGAAAATGTACTAGCATATGAAAAAGAAACTGGAATACAAATTTTATATCCAATGGTTGATACTAAAAAAGTTGCTCCAGGTTTTGATTCTGATCCTAACTACTGGTTTGCACATAATTCAAAAGGTGCTGCTATTTATGATGAAAACGGCAATTATCAAAGCATTTATTTAGAAGACAAAAATAGCCCCGATGGATATGCATATTATACATCAAAGATGAGTGGAAACCAATACAGGACTCGAGTCTTATATTATGAATATTATAATTATATCAATGGATTTTATCCTTCTTTCTTATTTGGTAGTGATGGATACGGACAGGATATTCTTGTTCGTCTAGCAAGTGGTGCAAGATTATCATTTATATTAGGAATAACTGTTTCTGCTATAAACATAATCCTTGGAACAATATATGGTGCCATAGAAGGCTATTATGGCGGAACCATAGACTTGTTGATGGAGCGTTTTGCCGAGATTTTATACGCAGTTCCTGACTTAGTAACTTTTGCATTGTTTCAAATGTACTTTGCAAGAAAATTAGGTGCTGTTGTTTCACTCTTCTTCGCATTTATATTAACGGGTTGGATTGGACCTGCATCTCGTGTTAGATCGCAGTTCTACAGATTTAAGGGTCAGGAATATGTATTAGCAGCCAGGTCCCTAGGTGCAAAGGACAGAAGGCTCATATTGCGCCACATTTTGCCAAATGCTTTAGGGACTATAATTACCTCTACAATATTGATTATCCCTGGTGTAATATTCACAGAGTCAATCCTTTCATTTTTGGGAATAGTGAATTTACAGACATCAAAAATAACAAGTGTAGGTACATTGCTTTCTAATGGGCAAACTGCATTATCAACGTATCCCCATGCTATTTTCTTCCCGGCACTATATATATCACTGCTGATGATTTCATTTAATTTGTTTGGTAATGGACTGCGTGATGCATTTAATCCATCATTAAGAGGTTCGGAGGACTAGAATATGGAGAAAAAACTAGATATAAGAAATCTAAGAGTTTCATTTAGAACAAATGAGGGAACAGTTAAAGCTGTTCGAGATATAGATTTAGAATTATTTAAAGGTGAGACTTTAGCTATAGTTGGAGAGTCAGGTTCTGGTAAATCCGTTACTGCTAAGGCTGTTCTTGGAATACTAGCCCCAAATAGCATTGTTGAAAGCGGAGAAATAATATATGATGGAAAGGATTTGCTTAAAATAACCGAGGATGAATTTCATAATTATCGTGGGAATAGATTATCTATGATATTCCAGGACCCTATGTCAAGCTTAAATCCTATTATGAGAATCGGTAAACAGCTTACAGAGGCAATGATTTTGAATGGCAAAGCAAGCCAAAAAGCTGCAAAAAAAGAGTATCAACTAAGAATTAAGCTTCTAAAAGAAAATCTACAAAAGGCTGGAGTTACAAATATTGATGAAAAATTTGGTACATTCAATAAAATTGTCAATGTAGGTATCAAGTTAGAAAAAGAATATAACTCTGCATACCAATGTGCTTCTGATGCTGCCTATGAAATTAAAGATTTATTGATTGATATCTTAAAAGGGGATCCAAAGGAAATTCGTGAACAGGTAAAATATGTTATACCTGAACTGAAAAAAACTTATAATGATTATGTTGTAAGAGCTGACAGTAGCGAACTTTCAACTAAAATTGAAGCATTGATAGAATCTATAAAAACATACAATGATGCTAAAAATCAGGCTTCTATATCAAATATTTTAAAGGATATAGTAAAAATATTATATGAAGCAGTTTCATTACCAAAGCCAGATTTCTTAGCTATGGGCTATTACTTAACTTTTAAAAAAGATGCAAATATAAAGGATAAAGATATTAGTACCCTAAATAAAACAATGCAAGCTTTTTTGAATGATAACTTCTTAAATGATTTCAAAAATACTATTCAAAAAGGAATAGAGTATTCATATATGAGATCCTTTGAAGCAAAAAAGGAAGCTGTAAAAGTGCTTGAAGCAAATATTTCTGCCTTTGAAAATGGTGATTGGGAAAAAACTACCTGTCTGAACTCAGCTAATATCATGATAAATGCTGTTGATAATTCAATAGACACATTATCTATCAAAAAAGAAAGTGCTGCATATACTTTTAGCACAAGTATTATTAGCGCAATTGACAGATATTTTAAGGGTATTGTATCAAATAAGAAAAACATTGCCCACTATGAAAAGGAAAAACGTAAAATTGAAAAACTTAAGGCAAAAGGTAAAGCTACACATAAAGCTACACCTGCTGTTGTTGTTGATTTAGAGCTCTTAAAATCAGATACAGTAAAATTAATTAAAGATTTAGTTAACTTATACAAGAGTCAAATTAATAATAATGTATATGTTGACTTTAATATTTTATCTAATGAGATGATAGAGTATTTAAAGAGTAAAGCTTTAGCCATGGTATACAAAATAACTCCTAATATGGCTAAAAATAAAGCTATTAGGTTAATGAAAGAGGTTGGAATACCACAGCCAAGGAAAAGATATAAACAATTTCCGTTTCAATTCTCAGGTGGTATGCGCCAACGTATAGTTATAGCTATATCCTTATCTGCTAACCCTGATATTCTTATTTGTGATGAGCCGACTACAGCACTTGATGTTACAATTCAAGCTCAAATATTGGAATTGATTAATGAATTAAAAGCAGAAAGACAACTTTCGGTTATATTTATAACCCATGATTTAGGTGTTGTTGCTAATATGGCAGATAGAATAGCAGTTATGTATGCAGGTAAAATTGTTGAAATAGGAACTGCTGATGAGATATTCTATGAACCAGCCCATCCTTATACATGGGCACTTCTAGCATCTATGCCAGATTTAGACACAAAAGAAAAATTAGATGCAATCCCAGGTACTCCTCCTAATATGCTATTTCCACCTGTAGGGGATGCATTTGCTGTAAGAAACAAATATGCTATGCAGATAGATTTTGAAGAGCAGCCGCCATTGTTTGAAATAACACCTACACATTATG
>CAZUFW010000023.1:4732-7619 GCA_964619895.1 uncultured Clostridia bacterium
GTGGTTACTTCATCCCAATGCTCCGAAAGTTGAGCCACCCAAAATTGTTACAGACCGTATAAAAAGAATGAGGGAAATGGGGGTGGCAGAAAATGCATGGTGAAAAAGATATACTTCTTAAGGTGGAAAACTTAAAGCAGTATTTTCCTATTGGAAGAAAATCGGAGCTAAAGGCTGTAGATGACGTTAGTTTCCATATTAAGAAAGGTGAGGTATTTGGCCTTGTGGGAGAATCAGGCTGTGGAAAAACTACTACAGGCCGAACAATAATAAAATTAAATAACATTACCTCTGGTAATGTGTATTTTAAGAATCAGAGAATTTGTGCTGGAGTACGTTCTTATGAAGATGCCATAAAAGAAGCAAAAGCTAAAATCAAAAAAGCTGATACTTCAGAAAAAGAAAGGCTTTATAAGTTTATAGCAGAACAAAGAGAAATGATAAAATCAGCAAAATATGATCAAATTAATTGTGATAAAATATATGCTGAAAAAGTCGGGATTAAAAATGAAAGAATAATCACTAAAATTCAAATGATATTTCAGGATCCTATTGCTTCTTTAAATCCTCGTATGACTGTGCGTGAAATTATAGCTGAAGGTTTAAGAATTAAGGGTATTAAGGATGAAAAATTTATCGACGATAGGGTTTGTGAGATGTTAAATTTAGTCGGACTTGTTCCTGAACATGCTGGAAGATATCCTCACGAGTTCAGCGGGGGACAGCGTCAAAGAATAGGTATCGCTCGTGCATTAACGCTAGAGCCTGAATTAATTATTGCTGACGAACCAATAAGTGCATTGGATGTTTCTGTTAAAGCACAGATAATAAATTTACTCAATGATATAAGAGATAGAATGGGTCTTACAATTTTGTTTATTGCCCATGATTTATCTGTTGTAAAATATTTTTCAGACAGAATAGGTGTCATGTATTTTGGTAAGATTGTAGAGCTGGCTTCTTCAAAGGAGTTGTTTGATAATCCAATACATCCTTACACAAAGTCTCTATTGTCAGCTATTCCCCTTCCAGATCCACATTATGAAAGAAAGCGTAAGAGGACAACATATAATCCTGCATTGGATCACGACTATTCAATTGATAAGCCTATGATGAGGGAAGTTGGAGATGAGCACTATGTATATTGTAATGAGGCAGAGTTTAATGAATATATAAAACAAATGAAAGATAGTTCGTATTAAATTGACAGTATTCGTCCTAGTTTATATAGATAGCCAACATCAGAGTTATTTATATTTAGAAGCAGCAAGAACCTGTATATTTTATACTACATTAAATATTACGTTTCTCAGGAGAATAGAAAATGAATAATAGATATATGAAATACATTGTGACAATCGGAATAGGATTGTTAATGGCATATGCAGTGTTTTCCTATAAAAATTTATTTGAAGCGTCAGATGTATCTAATATAGTAATTATACTAAGCGATGGATTTCTTGTACCTGCTGTAGTTTTAGGAGGACTGGGGGTTTTGTTTTTTGTAAGTAACGGAGGTATGTTTGACATTTTTATTTATGCAGGAGGGTTACTTAGTGAAACCTTCAAGCGTAAAGTTGATAGAGATCCTAGTTTTCCAAGAACCTATTTTGATTTTAAGCAACAAAGAGAAAAGAAAATAGCTGTAACACATTTTCTTGTTATAGGCAGTACTTTTTTACTGTTATCTTTAGTATTTAACATTATATTTTATTATGTTTAGGATATAATAACACGGCAAAGGCATGAATAAGAATTCGTGCCTTTGCCCAGTTTTACTATGTATTAAGTCTTGACAAAAAATGATAATATGGTATATTATTAAATATTGATATTATAAGTATGTTGTTAGACAAAATAATATATAAAAGCTATGACGAGGACAGTAGTAAAGGAATGTAGTTTACAGAGAAATAATCATTGGTGAGAGATTATTACGAAGCCTTTTTACGAATATCACCTCCCAGCTTAATGCTTGAAAACAAGTAGAGCATTACGTGTATATGCGTTAAATTGTAATGAGTGATAGGATAGCTTTGCTTTCCTATAATTTGGGTGGTAACACGGTAAATAATCGTCCCTAGGTCTAAAAACCTAGGGATTTTTTATGACCTAACCCGATTTTTTGAATGTTTTTATCAGAAAATCGATGGTAGGTCAAACGCAACGAGCACCAAATTTATGTGAGCGACAGCGAGCAAATAAATTTGTGTAGCGAGACTGCGGCAAATGACCTAACCCGATTTTCTGAATGTTTTTATCAGAAATTAAGGAAGACTAGTATTTAAATATTTTTAATCATATCGTATAGATTTTAATTTATTGAAAGGGTGAAAATATGCAAAAGTTTAAAGAACTATCAAATTTATCAGTATCAGAAAACGAAAAACAAGTATCTAACTTTTGGGAAGATATTGATATTTTAACTAAAACAGTAGAAAACCGTAATGGCAGTAAACCATTTGTGTTTTACGAAGGACCTCCTACAGCAAATGGTAGACCTGGTATTCACCATGTTATATCAAGAACGCTAAAGGATTCAGTATGTAGATATATGACTATGAAAGGATTCCAGGTAAAGAGAAAGGCTGGTTGGGATACTCACGGGCTTCCAGTTGAGATTGAGGTAGAAAAACAATTAAAGCTTAAAGATAAGCATGACATTGAAAACTATGGATTAGCTGAGTTTAACGAAAAATGTAGAGAATCCGTATTCACTTACGAAAGTCTTTGGAGAGAAATGACTAAGAGAATGGCTTATGAAATAGACCTAGATAATCCATATATAACTTTAGATAACAATTATATCGAAAGTGTATGGTGGATATTAAATAAATTCTTTAAAGAAGGATTAATCTATGAAGGGCATAAGATATTGCCATACTGT
>CAZUFW010000023.1:7629-11646 GCA_964619895.1 uncultured Clostridia bacterium
TCAAGATGTGGTACTGGATTAGCTTCTCACGAAGTAGCACAAGGATACGAAGAAATAAAGACCAATACTGTTATAGTTAAGTTTAAGAGAAAAGATGCAGATGAATATTTCTTGGTTTGGACTACAACACCTTGGACTTTAGCTTCAAACGTTGCACTTACAGTAAGCCCAGATGCAACATATTTAAAAGTAAAATCTGATGGAGCAATATATTATGTTGAAAAAACCTTATCAAAGAGAGTATTTGGAGACCAAGAATTTGAAGTATTAGAAGAATTAAAAGGAAAAGACCTTGAATATATCGAATATGAGCAGCTAATGCCATTTGTAAAAGCTGATAAAAAAGCTTTCTTTGTTACAGTAGCTGATTATGTAACTACTGAAGACGGTACAGGTATAGTTCATACTGCTCCTGCATTTGGAGAAGATGACTACAACACAGGAAAAAGATACAACCTTCCAGTATTACAGCCTGTAAATGAGGATGGAAAATACATCGATACACCATGGAAAGGCATGTTTGTAATGGATGCCGATATAGAAATAATCAAATGGCTTCATGCAGAAGGAAAGCTATTTAAGAAAGAAAAAATGGCTCACAATTATCCACATTGCTGGAGATGCAAGACACCACTTTTATATTATGCAAAGCCAAGCTGGTATATAGAGATGACAAAACTTAAAGATAAGCTTATAGCAAATAACAATACTGTAAAATGGTATCCAGACTATGTAGGGGAAAAGAGATTTGGAAACTGGCTTGAAAACCTTAATGACTGGGCTATTTCTAGAAGCAGATACTGGGGAACACCACTAAATATTTGGAGATGTGACTGTGGTCATACACAAAGCATAGGTTCAAGAAAAGAACTTGTTGAAAAGGCAATAGAAAACATAAACGAAAACATCGAGCTTCATAGACCACATGTGGATAATGTTCATATTAAATGTGACAAATGCGGTGGAACTATGACAAGAGTTACTGATGTTATTGACTGTTGGTTTGACAGTGGCTCAATGCCTTTTGCCCAACATCACTACCCATTTGAAAATAAAGAAAACTTTGAAGAACTATTCCCAGCAGACTTTATATGTGAAGGTATTGACCAGACAAGAGGTTGGTTCTACTCATTATTAGCAATCTCTACTTTCGTAACTGGAAAATCACCTTACAAGAGAGTACTAGTAAATGATTTGATATTAGACAAAGAAGGAAAGAAAATGTCTAAGTCAAAAGGAAATACAGTAGATCCATTTGAACTATTTGACAAGTATGGTGCAGACGCACTTAGATGGTATCTTCTTTATGTATCTCCTGCATGGACACCAACTAGATTTGACGAAGATGGCCTTAAAGAAGTACTAAGCAAATTCTTTGGAACAATAAAGAATGTTTATAATTTCTTTACTCTATATGCAAACACAGATGAAATATATCCAAAAGACTTCTATGTAGAAGTGGCAGATAGACCTGAACTAGACAGATGGATTATTTCGAAATTTAACAGCCTATTAAAAGAAGTAGAAGAGGATTTTGCTGCATATGATTTGACAAAGGCTGTTAGAAAAATTCAAGATTTTGCAAATGAAGATTTATCTAACTGGTATATAAGACGTTCTAGAAGACGCTTCTGGGAAACAGAATTAACTGAAGATAAGAAAGCTGTTTATAATACAGCCTATGAAATATTAGTTGGAATATCTCAAATGATAGCTCCGTTTGCTCCATATTTATCAGAAGAAGTCTATAAAAACCTTACAGGAGAATTGTCAGTTCATTTAAGCGATTACCCTGTAGTAAAAGAAGATTATATTGATAAGAAAATAGAGCACAAAATGGACCTAGTAAGAGATTTAGTAGGATTAGGAAGAGCAGCGAGAGAATCTGTGAAAATAAAGGTTCGTCAACCAATTCACGAGGTTTTAATTGATGGAAAACATGAAGAGGAGATTGGTGACTTAGTCCCACTAATGAAGGAAGAACTAAATGTTAAGGAAGTAATATTTGCTAAGAATCTTAACGAATATATGCATTTTAGCTTAAAACCAAACTTTAGAGTAGCAGGCCCTGTATTAGGTCCAAAGATTAAAGATTTTGGCAAAGTACTATCAGAACTTGATGGTTCTATAGTAGTTCCTAAGATAGAAAATGGGGAGAGTGTAGTTGTAAACCTTGGTGGTGAGGACTTTGAAGTAACAAAGGATCTAGTAATGATTACTATAACTGCAAAAGAAGGTTTTACAGTTGCAATGGAAAACAACCACTTTGTAATCCTAGACACTACACTAACAGAAGAGCTAATTAATGAAGGTTATGCCAGAGAGTTTATATCAAAGGTACAACAAATGAGAAAAAATAATGGTTATGAAATGATGGACAATATCAAAATTTACTATAACGGTGATGATGAAATAGCTAATGCAGTTAATGTATTTGAAGATTACATCAAGAAAGAAACTTTAGCTATAAGTGTTGAAAGAGTACAAGATAATAGCTTTGAAAAACATAACTTAAACGACCATGAAACTGGCTTAAAACTAGAAAAAGTTCAATAATATATACTTTAAAAATCGCTAAATTCTTTAATTTGAGAACTTAGCGATTTTTTATATAAATAAATATTAGTTATAATTTAAGAACAGTATTTTGTCGAATTATATAATATTATTTGTGAAATAAGTACAAAGGTAATTTTGAATTTAAAGAGAATCTTCAATGTAAGTAGGATGTTATTACGTCTATTTAATCATATCTTTATGCCTATATATTTTAATGGGTTTTCATGATATAATTTGTCTACAGGAGTATTTATAAATAAACACGCAAGTTACTAATTATAAGGGGGCTATAACAGAATGTTTAAACAGGGGAAAACCTTTTACTTGGCTTTATTGTCGAATTTAATATTAAACGGGGCAGCTATTATTTTAATGCAAAATAGTGAAATTAGCTTGCTTACAAAAATTTTCTTGCCTTCCATGATTATGGCAATCATTTGGGGTGTATATATTAAATATAGCAACAATAATTCTACCTTAGTAAAAGAGATAAAGAAAGTTCTAGAAGAATATTCTAAGGGTAACTTCCTTGTAGAGTTTAAGGGAAATAAAAAATCTTCTAATTACCATGAAATAGAGGAGATAATAAATGCTCTAAGGAGTCAGATGCAAAACTGGCTCTATAATGTACTGTATTCTAAAGTAAAGATTGATGATCACGCTAAGGTGTTGCATAGAAATACTAATACAACCCTAGAAAGCATAAATGAAATTTCAAAAGCAATAAATAAAATTAGTGCAAAGTCTAGTAAGGCTGCAGAAGACACAACTGAAAATGCGGCTATAGCAGAAGAATTGCTTAGTTCAAACACAGAAATCACTGAAAATTCTGTAAAGTTTAGCGCAGTTACTTATGAATCAGCTAATAGAATCATGAAAGATAGCAATGAAATTGAAAAAACCCTAGAAGATGTAGTTATGATTGAAAGTATAATGTTAAAAGCTTCAGAAGAGATAGACAAGCTAAAAGTACATTTAAACTCAATATTTAAAATGAGCGATGCAATTTCTGAAATAGCGGATCAAACAAACTTACTATCCTTAAATGCATCTATAGAAGCTGCTAGAGCCGGCGAAGCAGGAAAAGGCTTTTCTGTAGTAGCAGAAGAGATAAAAAAGCTAGCAGAAGAAAGTGCTAAAACTAATACTGAAATAAAAGATAACGTTTCTTTAATCAACATAAGTATTGGTAGAGTTATTGAAGAAATAAAACAAGGAGCTGATAAATCTATAGAGATTAGAGAAAAGAGTAACAATGCAAGCAAGAGCCTTAATGAAATAACTCTAAAAATTAACGAAATGGCAAGCTTTATAAATGATATTACAGAAAACATAGATGAACAAAACAAAGCAACAGAATCATTGGCGAAGAATGTTGAAAATGCAGCAGGCTTTATGGGAGATTTAAGCACAACTATACAAGGAATAGATAGCAATATTTCTTCTCAGGTAAAAATG
>CAZUFW010000023.1:11656-36444 GCA_964619895.1 uncultured Clostridia bacterium
CACTGAAATAGCTATTAAATTTGGTGAGTTTACTAGAACTTTTGAAGAAGAAATAAATAAAGAATTGATAGCAGCTTGTGAAAAAGTAGCAGATCTTGAGGCTAAAGGATTAATAAACAATTCTTTTCTACAAGAGCTTTCTAAAAAAACAGGTATATCCGAATTTTATATTACTGATTCCAGGGGAGTAACAGAGTATTGTAACAACCCTAATGGAATAGGCTTTAAGATTAGCGATGATCCAAGTACACAAGCCTATGATTTTTACAAGATATTGCTTGATCCAAATCTTAAAGTATGCCAGGAAATGAAAATTAGAGATATAGATGGCAAATATTTTAAATTTGCTGGAGTCTCAAAAAAAGGCAAGAAAGGGATTATTCAGGTAGGCTTGTATATTGATGATTTACTGGGCTTTAGGGGGCAATACGCAATAGATTAATGGTATAAAGCGTTATTCTTTTATTTGTATAGCGGTTTTTGCCAAAAGAATATTACAAACTAGTGAAAATTTATAAAATTATGATAATAAGGTCTATGCTATAATTAAGTATAAGCTGGAAAAAACGTTTTCATTCAGACAATGTCTTTGTTAAATATTAGGCATGTCTTTAAATAATTAAATTTTTTTTATTAATTTTGGAGGTGAAACAATGAAGTCTTTTGAATACTTTAAACCACAATCATTAAAAGAAGCTAGTGAACTACTTATAAAACATGGAGAGAACTCTCACATACTTAATGGTGGTACAGACTTAGTTGTAAGAATGAGAGAGAACTTGACTACGCCTGATGTAGTAGTAGATATTAAAGGAATAAAGGAGCTTCACAAAATAAGCTATGATGAAAAAGAAGGACTTTTTGTAGGCGCTTGTGTAAAACTAAGTGACATGGCACATAACAGAGCAGTTGTTGAAAATTATAGCTTTTTAGCAGATGCAGCAGAAACTGTAGGTTCAGGTCAAGTTAGAAACCTTGCTACAATGGCTGGAAACAACTGTAACGCGTCACCACTTGCAGATACATCAACTCCGCTTCTAGCATTGGATGCAGTAGTATGCATTTATGGACCTAATGGTGAAAGAGAAGTATCTATTCACGACTTCTTTAAAGGAGTAAGAAGAACTTGCTTAAGCCATGGTGAAATTGTAACAGGAATAAAGATACCTGCTTATAAAGATTTAAAAGGTGTATTTATTAAAAACTCAAGAAGAAAAGAAGTAGACTTGTCTACTGTATGTACAACTGTGGTAAAAGTAGGAAATGAAATTAAAATAGCTATGGGAGCAGTAGCTCCAACTCCAATAAGAGCTAAAGAAGCAGAAAAGCTTGCTAATGGAGCAGAGCTTACAGATGAGATAATAAATAAGATTGCTGACATGGCAGCATCAGAAGCTAAACCGATAGATGATGTTAGAGCATCTAGAGAATATAGAATAGAAATGGTTAGAGTAATGGTTCGCAGAAGTCTTGAGCAGCTAAGAGCCTAATAGGAGGTGAAGGTTATGAAATATAAAATCAGTTTTACTTTAAATAATGAAAAAGTTGAACATGAAGTTGAGTCACATAAAACCCTTCTTAAAATGTTAAGAGAAGACTTTGACCTTACTGGAGCTAAAGAAGGTTGCGGTCAAGGAGAATGTGGAGCATGTACTGTACTATTAGATGGTAAACCAGTAAACTCTTGTCTAGTATTAGCAGTAGATGCTGATGGTAGAGATATATTAACTGTAGAAGGATTAGCAAATGGAACTGAATTAGATAAACTTCAAGCTTCATTCATAACACATGGGGCATTACAATGTGGATACTGTACTCCTGGTATGATAATGGCAGCGAAGGGATTACTAAACCAAAATCCTCATCCAACAGAAGAAGAAATTAAAGAGGCTATTAGTGGAAACCTTTGCAGATGTACAGGATATAAAAAGATAATAGAAGCAATAATGGATGTAGCGGAAAAATAGAGAGTATTTAAGCCGAAGGGAGGTCAAGTATTATGAAATATGTAGGTCAAAGAGTAGACAGAGTAGATGGTATCAAAAAAGTAACTGGAGATTTAAAATATGTTGATGATATAAAAATGCCAGGAATGCTTTATGCAGCAGTTAAAAGAAGCCCATATCCCCATGCTAAAATATTGAGCATAGATATAAGCAAGGCAGAAAAATTACCTGGAGTAAAAGCAGTAACTGTTGGGCAGGACTTTCCAAAGAGAGTAGGACTTTATCTAGCTGACAAGACATTCCTTGCTGTAGATAAAGTAAGATATAGAGGAGAAGCAGTAGCGGCGGTAGCAGCTGAAACAGTAGAAATAGCAGAGGAAGCCGTAAAACTAATAGAAGTAGAATATGAAGAACTAGAACCAGTAACTGATGCAGTAGAAGCTATGAAACCAGGTGCACCACTTGTGCATCCTGAGCTTGGAGATTACACACATGCTCCAATATTCCATACAGTACCAGGAACAAATATAAGTGAACATTTTAAATTGAGAAAAGGTAATGCAGAAGAAGCATTTAAGCAAGCAGATTATGTGTTAGAATCAAGTTTTTATGTTCCACATATTCAACACTGTCCAATTGAAAACCATGTAGCCATAGCTAAACATGATAGAGATGGTAGCTTAACAGTATGGGCTAGCTGTCAATCACCTTATGCAGTTAGAGCGGCTTTATCATCTGCATTTGGAATACCACTAAATAAGTTAAGAGTAATATCACCAGCAGTAGGTGGAGGATTTGGAGCAAAAGCAGGTACAACACTAGAAGGTATAGTAATACCACTATCAATGAGAACAGGAAGACCTGTTAAATTAACTTATTCAAGAGAAGATGAGTTCTGTAACTCATACGTTAGACAAGCAATGCATTCTAAATTTAAAACTGGTGTAACAAAAGATGGAAAGATAATAGCAGAAGAAATTGAATTTGTTTGGGATGGCGGTGCTTTTACAGAATACGGAGTTAATATAACTAAGTCAGCAGGATTTGCAATGGCAGGTCCATATGAAGTACCAAATATTCATGGGGATTCATATTGTGTATATACAAACCATCCAGTTGGAGGACCTTACAGAGGATTTGGTATGGCAGAAATACACTTCTGTATAGAGCAAAATATGGATACTGTTGCAAATGCAATAGGAATGGATCCAATAGAATTTAGAAAACTAAATGCACACAAACCAGGTGGCAGAACAGCTACAAATGCACCTGTTTATGATAATTGTGGATTAGTAGAATGTATAGATAGAGTTGCAAAAGATTTAGACTATTATACACCATCAGAGCAACCAAGTGATTCTAAGAAGATTAGGGCTAAAGGAATAGCTTGTGGAATGAAGGCACCATCAATGCCTAACGACGTTGCATCATCTGCTGTTATAAGACTAAACGAAGACGGTACAGCATACCTACAAGTAAGTGCACAAGACATAGGCCAAGGGTCAGATACTGCATTGACTCAAATTGCAGCAGAGATGTTATCAATTCCGCCTGAGAAAATCACAATTAATACAGGAGATACTGCTAATCAACCATATGAATGGCAGACAGTTGCTAGTAGAATTACATTCTGTGCAGGTAATGCAATAGTAAAAGCAGCTGAAGATGTGAAGGGACAACTAATTGAGCTAGCAAGTATCAAGCTATCAACATATCCAAGAGACTTGAAACTAGAAGATGGATATGTAGTATCAACTCAATATCCAGACAAGAAGGTTTCATATGCCGAATTAGCATTAGGATTAACAATGCCAGATGGCTCAGGAGTACATGGTCCAATAATAGGAAGAGGTTCATTTATACCAGAAAATGTGAAGAACTTTGACTTGGAAACTGGTCAAGGAGATAAACCAGTAGCATTCTGGACATATGGAGCAAACGCTGCAGAGATAGAAGTAGACACAGAAACAGGACATATAAAAGTATTAAAAGTGTCAGCTTGCTGGGATGTAGGAAAAGTAATCAACCCTACATTAATAGAAGGACAAGTAGAAGGAGCAATAGTACAAGGATTAGGTTCAGCTTTATTTGAAGAAATTAAACTAGACAAAGGTAAATTCTTAAATCAATCATTTATGGATTATAAGATACCAGCAGTAGGAGATATGCCTGAAATGATGGTAAGCTTTGTAGAAAATGAACAGCATGATGGCCCATTTGGAGCAAGAGGAATGGCGGAGCCAGCAATGATACCATCAGCACCAGCAATAGCTAATGCATTATATAACGCAATAGGGGTAAGAATGCACCAGATACCATTAACACCAGAAAGAGTATTAAAGGCGATTAAAGAAAAAAATCAAAACTAATAAAACAAGTTAATATAAAAATACTAATGATAAATGCATGTACTCACTTTTAATCAAAAATAAAAAAGTTGAGTACATGCAAACGCCTATGATTAGTAACATTGTTCTAAACTCTTTAGTTCTGAATGTACTTACCAAGCTGCTATGCAGCTAGCAGCTTGGTAATACATATAGACTGACGGGACAACCTGTCAGAAATTAAAAAAAGGGGGAATTTAAAAGATGGAAAACGTTAAACAGCATGAGCCTATTAGAAATGCTCTAGAACAACTTGGGGTTGGTAAGACAATTCTTTTAGGTATGCAACACACATTTACAATGTTTGGTGCTACAGTATTAGTTCCAATTTTAACAGGTATGAGCGTATCTGTTGCATTGTTTATGGCTGGAGTATGTACCCTAATTGGACACTTAATTATGAAAAACAAAGTGCCAGTATTCCTAGGTTCATCATTCGCTTTTATTGCACCTGTAATTACAGTAGCAGGAATGGCTACAGCAGCAGGTAAACCAGATGGAGCTGCGTACGCAGCTGGTGGTATCGTAATAGCAGGCTTAGTTTATGTAATATTTTCAATTCTTATTTATTTACTAGGTGTTGAAAAGATAGTTGCTTTCTTCCCACCAATAGTAACTGGACCTATGATCATGGTTATAGGACTTAACTTAGCACCAACAGCTATAGGAATGGCTTCAGAAAACTGGTTATTAGCAATCGTGGCACTTGTTGTAGTTATTGCTGTAAACATTTTTGCAAAGGGTTTCCTACAAGTTATACCAGTAATCACAGGACTTATAGTTGGTTATATAGTAGCTTTTGTAACAGGACATGTAGACCTTTCACCTGTTCACCAAGCAGCATGGTTTGGACTACCAAACTTTACAATAGCTAAATTTGATCTTCAATACATCATGGTAATTGCACCGGTAGCATTAGCTACTATAGTTGAGCATATAGGAGACGTTATAGCTATTGGAGCTACAGTAGAAGATGACTTCACAAAAGACCCAGGTCTTCATAGAACAATGTTAGCTGACGGTTTAATGACTTCTTTCTCAGCTTTAGTTGGTGGACCAGCAAACACTACTTATTCAGAAAACACAGGAGTTTTAGCATTAACTAGAGTATGGGACCCATTAGTAATGAAAATAGCTGCTGTATTTGCTATTATTCTGGGAGGAGTTCCTAAAATAGCTGCTTTAATTAGTACAATACCAGGACCAGTAATTGGTGGTATATCAATAGTACTATTCGGTATGATAGCATCTATCGGTCTTAGAACAGTAGTTGAGAATCAAGTTGACTTTACAAAATCAAGAAACCTAATAATAGCTGCAGTTATATTAGTATTAGGTCTTGGTGGAGCAGTACTACCATTTAAACTTGGCTCATTTGAACTATCATTACAAGGAATGGGCTTAGCAGCAATCGTAGGTATTATATTAAACAAAATTTTACCACAAGCAAAATAATCAAGGAATCATAATTATACCTTAAAAATTAGTTTAATGATTAACAACATATTTTGATGATTAAAAGGCCCCTATGCTAGTAACAAAGTAATATTTTCTAGCATGGGGGTTTTTAAATATATGAGAATGACCCATGTATTTAAACTTAAAGATAACAAGTAACGGAGAGATTAGTAATGAATAAAAACATGAGAAAAATGGTTTGGATGCAGTTAGTTTATTCTATATTTAAAAGCTTTGTACTAATTTTCGTAAATATATATTTATGGAAAGCAGGAAAAAGCATAAAAGCAGTGGCAATATTTAATATATTTAATTATATAGCAGCTTTTGTATCATTTTATTTAGGAAATAGAATTGCTCTCAAAAGCACTAGGCTTAATTATTTATTATCATCAACCTTTTTTATACTACTTTTTGTATTAACTGCAATATTAGGAGATGAGATATCCAGATATTCAGTACTTATAGGTATACTAGGTGGTTTTGGTGATGGTTTATTCTATTTTAACATGAATGTATTTGAAGCTAGTGAATTAGAGCGAGATGAAATAGATAGTTTTATGAGTGCAGTAGGTATAGTAGGCAAGCTATCTTCAATAATTACACCAATTATATCAGGAATAGTAATAGAAAAGTTTGGATTTTTATATGCTGTATATATGCTTATTTTCCTGCTCGTACTACAAATGGCAAATGCCTTAACCCTTCCTAACACTAGAATAGAATACGTAGCCAAGATAAACATAAAAAAGATATTGGGACACAAAGACTATAAAAAAGTATTGGCTACACATTTGATACACACTCCATTTGGACAGTTTCTTATAATGGCAAACAGTGTTTTTTTATATTCTTTTGCAAAAAGCGAATCCCTTATGGGCTTTTTGAACTCTGCCTTTGCAATTTCATCTATGTTGCTTTTCTATATTTATATGAGAGCACAGAAAAAATACCCAAGGAAAAAGCTAATGTTTGTTGGAAGTTTAGCCTTAGCCTTGTCTGTATCATTGTTATTTGAACCTAGTTTTTTCTCTTTTGTATTATTTAGCTTAACCATAAGTATTGGAGATGCATTTTTCAACAAACCCCTTACAGGAATTCAGGTATATACAGCAAAGAAATATGGAGAGAGTCATGAAGAACTATTGGGGAACTTAGTTTTCAGAGTATCTTTACTTACAATAAGTAGAACTATATTTTATCTTTTAATATTTTTCTTCTATATAGACAATAGTTCAACAATATTTAGACTGCTCATTATATATAATATAATATCTCCTATTCTAAGTTATATTTTATGTCATAAAGAAATGTAACAAAAAGTTTATCGCTTCAAAGGAAAGGTATAAATAGATTAGGGCTAAAATTTTAAAGGAGAGTGATAAAGTGGGGAATTATAAAGTAATTGGTCAAAGCTATCTAAGACTAGAAGGTAAAGACAAAGTAAGAGGAAAAATAAAATATGTAAATGATTTGAATCCTCCCGGACTCCTTCACGCAGCATTTAAGACAAGTCCTCATGCACATGCCAAGATAGTATCTATAGACACAGAAGAAGCAAAAAAAGCTCAAGGAGTTAGGGCAGTAGTAACAGGAGAAGATCTGCCCTATGTAGTTGGTTTATATTTAGGAGATAAATATCCACTTGCTAGAGGTAAAGTAAGACATTATGGAGAAGCTGTAGCAGCTGTCATAGCTGATAGCGAGGCAGAGGCAATAGAAGCTTTAGATTTAATTAAAATAACATATGAACAACTTACCCCTGTATTATCTGTAGACGAAGCTCTCAAAGCAGATTCTTTATTAGTTCATGAAGAGTTAGGAAATTATCAGCATATAGATGCAATACACCCTGAGCCAGGTACAAATATTGCAAATAGAACAAAGATTAGAAAAGGCAATATAGCACAAGGTTTTGAAGAATCTGATGTAATCATAGAAGATGAGTTTTCATTTCCACAGGGTGACCATGTGGCCATGGAAACTAGGGCTACAATAGCAGAAATTAAAGAAGATGGGCAAATAATAATAATATCAGCAAGTCAGGCTCCCTTTGTAGTAAGAAGCCTTATGAGTGAGTTCTTTAATATTCCTACAGGAAAAATAACAGTAATCACTCCAGCAGTTGGCGGAGGATTTGGTGGGAAAGCAGGGATACAACTAGAGGCATTGGCATACTTACTATCTAAGGCAGTAGGGGGAAGGCCAGTAAAAGTTGTAAATACTAGAGAACAGGATTTAACAGCGTCACCAGGTAAAATAGGATTTAAGGGTAAAGTAAAGATGGGCTGCACTAAAGATGGAGAAATCAAATCATTAGAGCTATTATATATGTTTGATGCAGGAGCATATTCTGATTACTCAGTAAACATAAGTAGAGCAGCAGCCATAGCTTGTACTGGCCCTTATAGAGTACCAAATGTAAACTGTGATTCGCTGTGTATATATACAAATCATCCTTTTACTAATGCTTTTAGAGGATTTGGTCATTTAGAGTTAGCATTTGCTATAGAAAAAGCTTTAGATATAATGGCAGAGAAATTATCCATGGACCCTGTAGAGCTTAGAAGGCTCAATGCTATTAAACAGGGAGATACTGCTCCAACGGGAAGCCTAATGGATGAAAACACTGGTGACCTTGTAGGTTGTATAGATAAGGTAAAAGAATTCTTAAATTGGGATGAAGGCATATACATTCCAGTTGACGAAAATAGAGTAAGAGCTAAAAGCTTAACATGTTTATGGAAAGCTCCTGCTATGCCTACTAACACAGATGCTGGAGCAATCATAACATTTAATGAAGACGGAAGTATGAATTTACACTGTTCAATAGTAGAGATAGGACAAGGAACTAAGACAGGCTTAGCACAAATACTAGCAGAAAAATTTAAGGTTGGAATAGATAAAGTACATGTTACTATGGATATAAATACTAAAGTCTCTCCACATGATTGGGCAACAGCTGCTAGTAGAGGGCTTCTAATGGCAGGAAGAGCAACCATAGAAGCTGCCGATGATGCTATAAGGCAAATAAAACATACAGCGGCCATAGCTTTAAGATGTCCTCCATCAGACCTAGAAGTAGCAGATGAAAGAGTATTTATAAAAGATGAGCCTCATATAGGTCTTTCACTAAAAGATGTAGTTCTAGGTTATGTATATGAAAATGGAAATGCAATTCAGGGGCAAGTAATCGGAGCAGGAAGATATATAGCTAGAAGATTAAGCGGGATAGATAAAGAAACTGGTGAAGGACATCCAGGTCTTGAGTGGACATTAGGCGCAGAAGGAGTAGAGGTTGAGCTAGATATAAGAGATTATAGCTTTAAAGTTCTTAAGGCTGCATGTGTTATGGACGTAGGTCAAATAATAAATCCGAATATAGCAAGGGGTCAAATAATAGGAGCAATGGGCATGGGACTTAGCTCTGCTACTGGTGAAGAGTTTATTTTTAATAGCAGAGGCCAAGTTACAAATGATGATTTAAGATCCTTTAAAATCATGAGATATGGTGAAGAGCCAGAATATTTCGTTGACTATATTGAAACACCTCAAGGAGATGGACCTTTTGGTGCAAGAGGTCTTGGAGAGCAGGCTATAATAGGTATTCCTGCTGCCTTATCAAATGCTTTATCTAGAGCATTAGGAGTACAACTCAAGACACTGCCTCTAACACCTGAGGCTCTATGGAATGCTAAAAAGGAGGTAACTCTATGATCTCTTTTGATTTTGAATACTATCTACCAGAGTCTTATGAAGAAGCACTAGAAATATTTGAGGAAAAGCGCAAGGAAGGCAAGAATCCATTATACTATAATGGGGGAACTGAAACAGTCACATATGCTCATAAGAAAATAGTCAATACAGGAGCTCTAATAGATGTAAAAGCTATACCTGAATGTCTTGTTTTTTCCGAAGATGGGGATAAAATAGTTTATGGCTCAGCGTTGAGTTTAAATGAAATAGTTGAAAAAACCAGTTTTAAACTTATGGGAAATGTGTCTAGAAAAATAGCTGATCATACTGTTAGAAATAGGTTAAGCTTGGGAGGCAATATTTGTGGACGTCTATTTTACAGAGAAGCAATTTTACCTATAATGGTGGCTGATGGTACAGCTGTAATAGCTGGAAGAGAAGGCATAAGGAAAATCCCTGTACTAGAGTTTTTTGATAAGAAAATAAATCTAAAGAGCGGAGAATTACTTCTTCAAATTGAAATAGACAAAAAATATTCAAGTATTCCACATTATAATGAAAGAAAAGAAAAACAAGGAAAAGTAGATTATCCATTGTTCCACGTAGTAGCACTTAAAGAAGGGGAAAATATTAAATTTGCATTTTCGGGAATATGTGCTTATCCATTTAGATCCTATGAACTAGAAAAAGTTTTAAATGATAAGTCAAAAAGCTTTGAGGAAAGAGCAAAATATGTAGTAGAAAATCTACCTAGCAATGCTAGAAACGATATGTTTGCATCAAGTGATTTTAGAAAATTCTTGTTAGAAAATTCCATAGTAAATACTCTTGAGAAATTGGAAGGAGGAGTACAATGATAGCTTATAAAGACTACACATCTGTAATATTGAATATTAATGGTGAGAAAAGAAAAGTAGTAGTGAAGCCCTCAGATACACTCCTAAGAGTTCTTAGAGAAAAGCTAGGTCTTACAGGTGGAAAACCTGGTTGTGAAAACGGAGACTGTGGAGCTTGCACTGTACTTCTTGATGGGAAACCAGTAAAATCATGTATGATACTTGCTTTAGAGGTTATGGGTAAAGAAATAACTACTATAGAAGGTCTCCTAGATACAGAAATACAACAAGCTTTTCATGAAGAAGGTGGCTTCCAATGTGGTTACTGCACTTCAGGGTTTATAGTAAATGCTTACGCCCTTTTAGAAGAAAAGCCTGAAGCAGATGATGAGGAAATGAAAGAATGGCTGCAAAGTAATCTTTGCAGATGCACAGGTTATGAAGGTATAAAAAATGCTGTATATTCAGCTAAGGAAAAAATAAAACAAAGATAATTTAAAGAGCCGTCAGGGGGGACTGACGGCTCTAATGTTTTTTCTATCTATTAAAATAAAACAGATTTTTTAGCTGGTTCTGCTTTTGCTATTAATTTTCCTTTAGTAAAGTTGTATAGAACTTCTTTCTTCTCATTTAGTGCATTATAGAAGTTATCAGAATTAAGAACTATAAAGCTTGCTGGATTTCCTTCTTTAATACCATAGCTATTTCCTAAATGAAGAGTTTTCGCAGCATTATGAGTAATTAGCTTATAGGAGTTTAGAATTTCTTCATATCCCATCATCTGACATACATGTAATCCCATATGAACAACATCTCTCATGTTACCATCTCCTAGTGGATACCATGGGTCAAATATATCATCGTGTCCAAATGAAACGTTAATGCCATCTGCAAGTAATTCTTTAACTCTTGTTATACCCCTACGCTTTGGATATGTATCAAAGCGACCTTGAAGGTGAGTATTTACTAATGGATTGCTTACGAAGTTCATTTTACTCATTCTTAATAGTCTAAACAACTTATATGCATAAGCATTGTTATAGGAGTGCATAGCAGTTGTATGGCTTGCTGTAACTCTTTCTCCTAAACCTGATTCATATGCTCTTGTTGCTAAGGTTTCAACAAAACGTGATTGCTCATCATCTATTTCATCGCAGTGAACGTCAACAAGTAGTCCATATTTTTCAGCTAATTTCATAGTAAAGTTTAAGCTTTCAACTCCATACTCACGAGTGAATTCGAAGTGTGGAATTGCACCTAAAACATCTGCACCCATTTTAGCTGCATTTTCCATTAGTTGTTCACCATTAGGGAAACTCATAATACCATCCTGTGGGAATGCAACTATTTGGATATTAACCTCGTCCTTTAGTTCATCTCTTAACTCTAATATACCCTCCATAGCTATTAGTGTAGGGTCTGTTACGTCAACATGTGTACGAACATGTCCTATTCCATTTGATGCTTGTTTTCTGATAGCTGCTCTTGCTCTATCTTTTACATCTTGCTTAGTTAACTTTTCTTTTCTTTCAGCCCAACAAGCAATTCCTTCAAATAATGTACCAGATAGATTCCATCTTGGATCACCTGCTGTAAGTGTGGCATCAAGGTGAACGTGAGATTCTATGAATTGAGGCAATACCATGCAGCCATCACAATCAATTACTTCATCACCAGGTGTTGGAGTAATATTTGGAGCTATTTTTTCAAATTTTCCATCTTTAACAAGTATATCTGTTTTTTCAGTGCTGTTTTCTAAAAATACGTTTTTAATTAACATGATATAATCTCCCCTTTTTAAATTATTTGTCTTTAGAATACTTAAGCTTTCTTTTTATTTAGAGTTTCAGCAATAAAGAATACTACTGCAGAAACAACAAGTGAATTCACTGGTGGGATACCCCATTTCACAAATACTCCTGCTAATGCTCCAACTACGACTGCAACTATTGCTCCAACGTTTACTGTAGCAGGTTTAAAGCCTTCAGTTTCATATTGTTTTCTATTCATAAAGAAGTGGATTATTATAACAACTCCAACAGGTGGTATCATTCCGCCTAATAAGCTTAGGTATGATACGAAATTGTTATACAACCAAATAGCTGCAACAGTTCCGATTCCACCGCCTACAAGAACCAAAGGTTTACTTTGAATTTTTGTAATATTTGCTAGCCCAAGTCCTGCTGTATATAGTGCGTTATTATTTGTAGTCCAAATATTTAGACCTAATACTACTATAGCAGGTATCATAAGGCCTTGAGTAATTAGAATATCAAATATATCAGGAGTTCCAGTAACTGCTCCACCTACAGCTCCAAATATGAACATGATACTATTTCCAACGAAGAATGCTATTAAAGTTGCCCATACTGCAATCTTAGATGTTTTTGAAAAACGAGTGAAGTTAGGAGTACTAGTACCACCGCTGACAAAGCTACCTATTACTATAGAAAGAGCTGCTGCCATAGTAAGTGGTGCAGCAGGTACTTCTGCAAATACATTTTGAAAACCATTTACTTGATTGATTCCAAAGTTTACAGAGTAAATACCTAATACTGCTATTAAAGGAACAGCTACAGAACCTAGCACTGCAAGAGCCTTTATTCCATAATAAGCTGTTGCTGTCATTAGGATACCTGTTACTATTATTAGAATAGTAGTATTGATACCTAAGAGCTTACCTACAGGTAAAGCAAACATTGCAACACCTACACCAAACCATCCAATTTGAGTAAAGCTAATAAGTACAGAGGATAGATAAGAACCTTTCTCACCAAATGAGTAACGAGCTAATAAATCCAGTGTAAGACCAGTAGATTGACCAATGTAGGCCAATGCTCCTGTATATACTCCTAAAAATGCATTACCTAATATCATAGCTACAAAAAAGTCCTTCATGTTAAGTCCAATACCAAGAGTTCCTCCTGCTGTCATACTAGGAGAAAAGAATGTAAAGCCCACCATAACCACAAGTACTGCCCAAAAACCTTGTCTACTAGCTGCATCCACCGCTGACAGAGAGTGTTCAGTGTCAACATTTTTGTTTTTTGTTAAATCTGACATAATAATCCTCCTTTTATTTTTTTAAATGTAACCAGTTACATTTTTGCTTAAAAAAATATAACTAATTCTACATTTTTTTGTTTGTACTACAGATGTTGTCGCTTATTTTTAATTTGTAAACGTTTACATTTGTCATTGTATATATTAGACGTTTAAGATAAAAATCCTTCTTGTTTTTAAAAAAAATTTATATTTTATTTTTAAAAACAAGTATTTCTTGAAAAAAACGGCTAAATTACTATGATTAAACCATGTAATAAATTGCAAATTGGAAATGTTTTAAATTAAAAATTCAATATTCATATATCTAGAGGGACAATAGACTTGGTGTATCATATCACCTTGTTATTAAATATACACAAACAAAGCAATAGAATTAAATAAAACAACTGCAACTTTTCAAAAAGCTTTGTCATAAACTAACAAAATCATAATGATTTGAAGAATTTAGAAGGAAAATTACAAGGAAAGAAGAACATACATAATGTAAGCGTTTACATGATGGCTAAATTATATTTCCAATCATAGCAGGAGGAGTTGATTACATGACAAGAAAAAAACATAATATTTTTGCTATTCTTGCTTTTATCATTATCTTGATTATTGCCTATACATTCTTTGATAAGAGTATACCACTCTTAGCTAGCAGAATTACAGGCATAATCTTATCAATTTTATTAGGCTATTTAATTACTAGTTTAATATGGGAAAAAAGATTGAAATCATTAGAAAAGTGTTGTGAAATAATAGAAAAAGATAAATATGATGAGTCAATATCTAATTTTGATGTTCCAGTAAGATTACAAAGAATTACAAATACTTTATCAAAGCTATTTAGTACATCTAAGGAATCTTATAAAACTACATTGAAGACAAGTGTTAATGTAGCTCAATCTATGACATATTTAAATGATACAATCAAGGAGATGGAAATAGCTACAGAACAAATAACTTCTTCTACAGAGAATCTAGCAGAGGGAGCTACAGATCAGATACAGTCTTTAGGTAAAATATTAGAATCATTAGATATTATATATAAAGATTTAGAAAATATAGCAAGTAAATCTTTAGAAAGCGTTGAAAATGCCGAAAATTCTTTTACCAATGCTGATGAAGGAAAAGAATTAATGGGAGAGACTAAAAAAACTATAGACAAGGTATACCATCTAACTGAAACTCTCCTAAATCTCATGACAGAATTAGATAACCAAACTGCTAGAATATCTAGTTTTGTAACAACCATTTCAGAGATATCTGACAGTACTAACTTATTGGCATTAAATTCTTCTATAGAAGCAGCAAGAGCAGGAGAACACGGAAAAGGGTTTGCTGTAGTTGCCAGGGAAATAGGCAGCTTAGCTGAACAGTCACAAAAAGCTTCTAAAGACATTGGAGTTATCCTTAATGACACAGGAGCAAAACTAAAGGAATTGACATCACTATTAAAGGATAATGCTATAGAAGTTGAAAAAAGCAGAGAGATAGTGGAGAAGACAAATAATTCTTTTAATATAATAGAAGAAAGTGCTTTTATTACTAAGGAAAGTATAAAGGATATAAGCAATTATGTGAATAAAATTAAAGAAAGAGGTAAAGAAATTATTAGCTCTACAGATGGTATTCAAGCAGTTTCAGAGGCTAATGCTGCTGGAAGCCAAGAACTCAGTGCAATGATTCAAGAGATAAATGCTTCTTTTAAAGATATAGTTTCTAATACAGAATCATTATCTGAAGAAGCTAACTATCTCCAACAAAGTTCTGCTTCAACAGCCATGGAAGGATATATGTATTATAAGGCTTTAGAACTAATAAATATTATTGGCAAGAAAGATTTTGATAGTACTGAGTTAAAAAAACAAGCTAAAGGCTTTAATTTAGATGATATATACATAGTAAATAGTAAAGGCATCATAGTGAATTCTAGCGAAAAACAGGCAATTAATTTAGATTCATTTAAAATTGATCCTATATCTAAAAAAGCTGCTGAAGGCAAGGAGGCGTATTTAGCAACTCCTATTAGAAAGAGAGTGGAAGACAATCAGATGTATAAATTCCTTCATGTACCTTATAAAGGAGGAGTTATTACTGTATCACTTTCTTTAGAATCTTTGTTAGCTATGTAAGTGTTTTGGACGGATAAATATATATCCGTCCTTTTAATATATTTCTTTATAGTCATAAGAATGATATAATTAAATAAATGAACATATTTTTGGAGTGGTATTATGGCGAATATAAGAAAAATATCGGAATTAGCTGGTGTTTCTGTAGCTACTGTTTCTAGAGTGCTTAATCATCCCGAAACCGTTTCCGAAGAAACTAGAAACAGAATTCTTATGGTTATGGAGGAAATAAATTACGTCCCTAACATTATAGCCAGAAGCTTAACTACTAATAGGACAAGCACTATAGGACTTATAATACCTAATATACTAAATCCTCTTTATCCTAGTATAGCAAAGGGAGTAGAAGATGTATTTTATAAAAAAGGCTATAATATACTTCTCAGCAATACAGAATACGATGCTAAGAGGGAAAAGGCTTGCATTGAAATGCTTCTTAGCAAGAAAGTGGACGGACTAATAATATGCTCTAGTATTTTAGAAAGAGCAGATTTTGATATAATAATCAAACAAAAAGTCCCCTTCGTATTATTGGGGGAATATATGGAAGATTCAGACATCAATATAGTGTATACTGATTATCTACTAGGAGCGTATATGGCAACAAATCACTTAATAAAAGCAGGTTATAAAACAATAGCCCATATATCTGGTCCCATGAATAGAAAAGCCAGTATAGAAAAACTAGAAGGATATAAAAAAGCTTTATTAGAAGCAGGTTGTAAATATGATGAAGAATATGTAATCGAAGGAAACAATCAAATTGATGGTGGTCATCTTGCACTAAAGAAAATGTTAAAGAAAAAAGGAAAACCAGATGCTATTTTTGTAGCAAATGACTTGATGGCTTTAGGTGCCATTGAAGCAATAAAAGTATCTGGTTACACTGTACCAAGTGATATTGCAGTAGTAGGATTTGATGATATAGACGTAGCGTCTCTAATAGAGCCAAAGTTAACTACAGTAACACATCCGGTATATAGAATGGGTTTAACTGCAGCAAGACTTTTACTAGATAATATTTTAAATGAAGATGAGGATTGTTTTAAACAAAAAATATTTATTCAGCCTATGCTTAAAATTAGAAAATCATGTGGACATGATGATAGAATTGAAGAAATATTTAGTTAAAGGGTGATAATATGAGTCTGTCAGTTGATTTTATGGGTATCAAATTAAAGAATCCTATAATTGTAGCCGCAAGTCCTCTGACTGGAAGTGGTAGTATGATGAGAAAAGCTGTTGAAGCAGGAGCAGGTGCAGTGGTTACTCAGACTATTGCTAATGAAGTAAGACAAAACGTCAGACCTAGGATAGCGGCTAACTACCTTGGAATGCAGAACATAGAGCTATATAGCAACCTAACGCTAGAAGAGTGGGAAAGAGAAATATATTATGCAAAAGAGAGGGATGCAGTAGTTATAGCAAATATTTTAGCACATACACCTTCAGAAATGGCTTACATGGCAAATAAAGTAGAACGCTTTGGCGTAGATGCAATTGAGTTAGGAATTTCCATTCCTCATGGAGAAGGAGTGGAAGTACTCATAAGTGATATGGAAAGACTATATAAACTTACAAAGTTAGCAGTAGACTCTGTTAAAATTCCTGTCATGGTGAAATTTTCTGCCAATGTAAGCAATCTAACAGCTTTAGCCAAAGTTGCAGAAAAAGCTGGAGCATCAGCCATTAGCGGCATAGACACCTTAAGATCTATTCTTGGAGTAGACATAGATAGAGGTAGAGTACTACTACCCACTTATGGAGGGTATTCAGGTGAAGGTATAAGGCCAATAGGGTTAGCGGCAATTGCTAGTATATCACAAGCTGTAAAAATACCCGTTTCTGGTATTGGAGGCATAAATGATTATAAAAATGTAATTGAATATATAATGCTAGGTGCAAGTACAGTGCAGCTTTGTACTTCTTTAATAATGAACGGATATGGTAGAATTGGGGAGATAATAGGAGATTTAGAAAACTGGCTTGAGCAAAAAGGTTATTCTTCTTTAAGAGATATTCGAGGGCAAGCACTTACCTCTCTCAAATCATTTGAGGAGATAACAATAGAGCCTTATACCGCAAAGACAAGCGGTACATGTGACGCAGATAATTGCGGAATTTGTATAAAAACATGTATGTATGATGCTATATCATTAAATAATGGTATAATAGTTATAGATGATTCAAAATGTACTGGCTGTGGATTATGCGTTAGCCTATGTGAAAAAAGACTTTTGTTTTTAGATTGGTAGCTAAGATTATTGGGTATTATTATGAAATAAGTGGGGTGATGATGAAGTGTATAGATATTCAGGGATAACAGTTAAAGAACTACTAGAGCTTGAGACTATGAAAGATGCCAAGGTTTTAGCAGGAAAAGATGGATTAGAAAGAAAGATAACAAAGCTTAATGTAATGGAAGTACCAGACATTGTAAACTGGGTAGAGGATGGAGAGTTTCTGCTTACAACTGCCCATTCCATAAAAGATAATCTCACAAAGTTAGATGAGCTCATACCAGAGTTGAATAAAAAAGGATTAGCAGGTTTAGGTATCAAGACCAAAAGATATATAGATAAGATTCCAGATAATACCCTGAATGTAGCTAATAAACTTGGATTTCCATTGATAGAGGTGCCCTTTGAGGCTTCCTATTCGGGTATTATAGCAGAAGCTTTGACTGAGATTGTCAGTAATCAAACCAATATTCTTTACAGAATAGACAATATTCACAACAAATTGATAAATGTAATGCTAAATGGCGGCAGCCTAAAGGAAATAGCAAAAGCATTCTATGAAAGCTTTGAAAAAAATTCAATGGCTATAAAAGAATATCTCTTTGAAACAAGTGTAATCTTTTGTGATGATAATAAGAAAAAATATATTGAAACCATTATTGAAGCTGAAAGTGCAAAGAAAGAAAGGCTTAATTATAATAGATTTGATGAAAAGTTTCTTCACTCTAAACATACTGATATGTTAGGAGAAGAGAAAATAGACAGAATTACCATTCCTATTTTTACAAAAGATAGAGAATATGGTTGTATATATATATGGGAGGATAAAAAGCCCATTACTCCTGTAGAATTATCCGTAATAGAAGCATCCACTCCTATGATTGCACTAGATCTTTATAAGAAACTATCTATCTTTGAGATTGAAAGCAAGCATAAGGTCGAATTTTTTGAAGATCTATTTTCAAGCGAAGAAAGCAGGCACCAGAAAGCGTTAGAAAGAGCCTCTTATTTTGACTTTGATAGTAGGTTAGGCTATTCAGTAATAGTTATTTCGGTAAGCAACAATGAAGGATACACACAATACCACCCTGATTCAAACAGCTATCTTCAACAGATAAACGTCAGGCTGTTAAGTATTATCAATAGAATAAGTAAAAATAGAAAAGAAAAAATCATATATGGAAACAAAAGCAACAGTATAATTATTCTTTTTGGTACTGAAGCAGGATTAAAAGAAGGAAAAATTAAACAAGATATTAACTCGTTTTGTAACGAAATATTTAGTTATGCAGAATATGAATATATAAACGATAAGATTTCTATAGGAGTAGGAAGAAACTACAAAAATACTCATGACCTATGGAGAGGCTATAGGGAAGCAAATAGGGCTGTAGAGTGTCAAAAAAGATCCCATGAAAAGAGAATAACACATTATGATGATCTAGGCATATTTAGAATTCTTTCGTATGAGGAACTACAACCAGAACTTCAGCAATTTTATAAAGAAATACTAGAACCTTTAGTAAAATATGATAATGAAAAAGGAACTGAACTAATAGAAACCTTAAGGAAATATTTTGAATGTGCAGGAAATCTAAAAAAGATATCAGAAGAGATGTTCACCCATTATAATACTGTGATTTACAGAATTCAAAGAATAAAAGAAATAACAGGAATTGACTTTGAAGATTATAATGACAGACTTAACTTCCAAATATCTTTAAAGATACTAGAAATGCAGGAAAATGAAAGAACAATATAAAATAATAAAGGCTTCCCTATAATAAAGGGAAGTCTTTGTCGTTTTATTAACTACTAACAAAGAACAAGGACAATATTTAGGTAGACTATATAAAGAAATAACTAGGAAAATAAGTTATTATATTAGTATAGAATAATTAGTTAAATATCAAAGGGTTGATTAAATGATTGCATCTAATATTTGCAGAGAGATATATATAAAAGTACAAGCAAATCGGCTAAAAGGCCAAATTCATTCAGTATTTCACAACAGTTGTAATGTATTAGATCAAAACAATCAACTTATTTCTTTACTAGGTCCTAATAAACCTATGGCGCCACATTCTATAAAACTTGCAAATAATGTATCGTTTTTAGACTTAGGATTTAAGCAGGGACAAGAACTTGAATTTTATGATGGATTTGTTTTGGTTAAAAACAACAGTACTATAATAGCATATGATAAAGCAAATTTGTGGGATAAAGAACCTCTTTTGTTTTCTAATATTAATCTAATAAAGGATTCAAAGGAAAACGTTTTTGAAAAGCTTAATAAAATGGGTACATTTATATTAGAAGAAGGAAAAAAAGATGGTATAGTCCCTTTATTAAAAGCCCTTGGAGGTAAGATAAAGGGTGTAGAACTAATATTAGATGATAATATTTGCTTTGGCAATAAAGAAGAATTTATTAAAGAAAGATTTCTAAGATTTATTGATAGCTATATAAATGAGAGTATTGACGAAATTTCCTTAAGCTCTAAAGAAATAGTTGGCTTTGGAATAGGTCTTACACCTTCGATGGACGATTTCTTGTCTGGCATTATGATTTCAAGAATATATTTGTCCTCCTATCTGAATAAGAACTTAAACAAAGCCTTAGAGCTTAATAAAGCCATTGTTAAGTATATTAAAAACAAGACCACTTTAGTAAGTGAGGAAATGCTTATGTTCTCCTCAAAGGGAGAAGGAAATGAGGATGTTAGAAATCTAATGGTTTCATTATTAACAAATAAATCTAAAGATGCTTTTTATAAATACCTTAAAAAAGTTTCTGATTTTGGAGAAACTTCAGGGACAGATATGATTTCAGGCATATATATAGGAAGCTGTATAATGCTTAATTAATACTTAGGAGGTAGATATTCATGAGTAGTGTAAAATATGAGATAAGAAAAAACACGTATTATGACTCAGTTACATTAATGATTATTTCAAAAGAAATTAAGAAAATAAGTGGAGTAGAAGAAGCACTTGTTGGTATGGGAACTGATTTAAACAAGGAGTTAGCTGAAAACCTTGGAATATCACATGATGATATAAGAGCACTTACTCCAAATGATTTCTTTGTAAGTGTCCTTGCAGATGACAGTGTTCAGATTGAAACGATTTCTGGAGAAGTAGAAAGACTACTTAGCCAAAAGAAAAAAAGCAGCGAATCAGATTATATGCCACCAACATTAGAGTCTGCTTTAAATCACGATCCAGATTCAAACATAGTAGTTATATCAGTAGCAGGGGAATATGCAGCTGCAGAAGCAAAGAAAGCACTAAACAATAATTTACACGTACTACTTTTTAGTGACAACGTAACTGTAGAGCAAGAAAAGGAACTTAAAGAATTAGCTTGCCAAAAAGGATTACTAATGATGGGACCTGACTGTGGTACAGCTATAATAAATAACGTACCACTAGCATTTGCAAACGTAATTAAAAAAGGACACATAGGAGTAGTAGGAGCATCAGGTACAGGTACACAAGAAGTTACAGTTATAATAGATAAGCTAGGCGAAGGAGTATCTCAAGTAATAGGAACTGGCGGTAGAGATCTAAAATCAGAAATTGGCGGTCTTATGATGCTACAAGGAATTGAAGCATTGAAAAATGACCCTCAAACAAAAGTCATAGTACTTATTTCTAAGCCACCAGCAGAAGAAGTAGCAGAAAAAGTATTAAAAGCAATTGAAAATTCACCTAAACCAGTAGTCGTAGACTTCATAGGCGGAGATAGAAAACTAATAGAGAAATATGGCGCACATGCATGTGTATCTCTTGAAGATGCTGCAAGAAAAGCAGTTGCATTATTAAGAGGAGAAGAAGCAAAAGATTTTGAAGGATTTGACCTATCAGATGCAGAAATAGAAAAGCTAGTAGATGGAGAAGTTAAAAAATTTGCTAAAGGTCAAAAATATTTAAGGGCATTTTACACAGGTGGAACACTAGCAGATGAGGCTATGAAGCTTCTTAGCAATGAAATAGGAAACATTTATTCTAACATTCCACTAACTCCTGAATATAAGATGGAAAACGCAAAAGTTAGTAAGGAACATACATGTATTGACTTTGGTGATGACGAATTTACAAGAGGAAAGCCTCACCCAATGATTGACCCAATAGGTAGAATAGAGCGTCTTATGAAAGAAGGAGACGACGAAGAAATGGCTGTATTGCTTATGGACTTCGTACTAGGATATGGCTCACATGAAGATCCAGCAGGAGAAATGCTTCCAGCAATAAAAGAAGCTAAAGAAAAAATGGCTAAGAAAGGTAAGTACCTTTGTGTAGTAGGTTCAATTTGTGGTACTGAAAATGACCCACAAAGCTTAGAAGAATCACAAAGAAGACTAGAGGAAGCAGGAGTAATAGTAATGCCTTCTAATGCACAAGCTGTTAGATTAACAGGGCTTATTCTTAACAAAATTAAATAGGTTTGGAGGGTATGGTAATGTCAAAGGTAAATGAACTTTTTAATAAAGAGCTTAAAGTAGTTAATATAGGACTAGAATCTTTTTATAATGATTTGAAAAAGCAAAAGGTATCTGCAATTCATGTAAATTGGAGACCTGCTGCAGGTGGAAACAAAAAATTGGCATCACTTTTATCAAGATTGAAATAGATTAAATAACAATTTACAGGGAGTGATATAAATGTTAGCTGAAAAAATTGCACAAGCCAATAAAGAAGCTGTTGAACGTTTACAAAACGCTCAACCGACACTTGTTGGAATAGGAACAGCAGGTAAAAATTTACCTGGAATGACTAAAAAGACTATACTTCACGCTGGACCACCAGTTACATGGGAAAAAATGAGTGGACCACTAAAAGGAGCTGTAATAGGAGGACTTATTTACGAAGGCCTCGCATCAAATGAAGAAGAAGCTATTAAACTAGCAGAATCAGGAGAAATAACTTTTGATCCTTGCCATCATCGTGATGCAGTAGGACCAATGGCAGGAGTTGTAACTTACTCAATGCCTGTATGGATAGTTGAAAATAAAACTTTTGGAAACAAAGCTTACTGTACACTAAACGAAGGTTTAGGAAAAGTTCTTCGTTTCGGAGCATATGGCGAAGAAGTTATCACTAGACTTAAATGGATGGAAAACACATTAGCACCAGTGCTTAAAGCAGCATTAGAGCTTTCTGGAGAAATTGACTTAAAAACAATGATAGCTCAAGTTGTTCAAATGGGAGACGAAGGACATAATAGAAATAAAGCAGGTACATCATTATTTATAAGAGAAATAGCTCCATATATAGTAAAAACTAATTTCTCTGATGAAGATAAAGCAGCTGTATTAAGCTTTATGCATAGCAATGACCACTTCTTCCTAAACTTAACAATGCCATCAGCTAAATGTTCACTAGAGCCAATGAAAGGCGTTAAATACAGTACACTAGTATATACAATGGCTAGAAATGGTACGGAATTTGGTATAAGAGTAGCAGGATTAGGAGATAGATGGTTTACAGCACCAGCAGAATTTATCCAAGGACTATACTTCCCAGGATATTCAGAAAAAGATGCTAACCCAGATATCGGAGACAGTGCTATAACAGAAACATCAGGAATTGGTGGATTTGCAATGGCTGCAGCTATGCCAATAGTACAATTCGTTGGTGGTACACCACAAGATGCTATGAATTACTCAAAATCAATGTATGAAATAACTCAAGCAGAAAATAATGCATATAAAATACCAGTTCTTGATTTCAGAGGTACTGCTACGGGTATAGATATACAAAAGGTTATTGAAACTGGTATACGTCCAATAATCAACACAGGTATTGCATGTAATAGGGCCGGTGTAGGTCAAGTTGGAGCAGGACTAGTTCATCCACCTATGAAATGTTTTGAGGATGCATTAGAAGCTTTTGTTGAAATGTTAGAAGCAGAAGGCGAATTATAAGAAACTAGCAAGGAAACAAAATAGGCTTTATAATAAAAATGAAGCCTCAAAATAATAATATAAAATACGAGGAGGAATTTATTATGTTACAAAACTGGAACAATGTTAAAATGTATGATTTAACTCAAAAGCTTAGCCATTTAACACCACCATGGCCAACTTATGAACCACTTCAAATCAAATTCTTTAAGAGATTAGCACCAAATGGAGCTAATGGACAATTAATCACTACATCTAACCACGTAGGAACACACTTAGATGGACCTATGCACTTTGATACATCAGGAAGAGATATAGCATCTCTAGAATTAACTAAATTAGTAGGACCAGCAGCAATAGTTGACTTATCAGATATGGCTGAAGACTTCGGAATCTATACTCCAAAAGATATTATGGACAGAGTAGAAGTTAAAAAAGGCGATATACTTATAATCAATACTGGATATCATAAATATGGCTGGGATCAACCAACAGCAGATGAAAGAAGATATATGTTAAGACACCCAGGACCATCAATGGACTTTGTTGATTGGGTAAAAGAAATGGAAATTAAGTGGATTGGTGTTGACTGCGGTTCTGCAGACCACCCAATGAACACTAAGATTCGTGATTGGGAACCTAGAGAAGCAGAAGCATGTGACAAATACATGAAAGAAAAATACGGTAAAGGCTTAAATGAAATGTATCCATGGCCAGATGTATACCAAGCAATGCACGTAAAAGTATTTATTAAACCTTACGAAATAATCCATGCTGAAAACCTAGGTGGAGATATTGATAAGATATTAAATAGACGTATGATAGTTGGATGTTTCCCATGGAGATTTGAAGGTGGAGAATCTTCAATCTGCCGTATCGTAGCATTTGATGCTGAATAATTAACTAGAAATATATATTAAATAACTGCCCGCCTCTGGCGGGTAGATATTTAATCAGAATAAATTAATGTGGCTAGATGAAAACCACATAGTGGGGAACGGCGCCCTCGTCGTTCCGAAAAATTATAATAATCATAAATAGAGAAGGGGGCGAACATTATGAAGCAAGCTTTAGAAAATATAAAAGTACTAGACCTTACAAGGGTATTGGCAGGACCTTATGCAACTATGA
>CAZUFW010000024.1:0-28977 GCA_964619895.1 uncultured Clostridia bacterium
ACCAAAAGAATAACCAAAAGAATAACCAAAAGAATAACCAAAAGAATAACCAAAACAACAATAACAATAAGAAGAACAAAAAATAGTAACATAAAACCTAAGCCCTTGCATCAAGCTAGGGCTTTTCTCATGTTGATATGTGCTTGTATTATGGATTATTTAGAGAAAAGTAAGGATAATAAGCAATGCTACGATAAAAACAGCAATGGCAATAACACCATACAATACCTTTTTTCTTATGAAAAAAATCTTAGCCATAATATCACCCCTCGAACAAATTTAAAAACTAGGGCATAGTATTCCGTATTATAATCTATTTACAAGTGTGAAGATATATTCATAAAACATATAAATTGTTCTATATATTAATTTCTTTATATAGTGTTTAGATTTACAGATTAAGACAAGTATATTATAATAAGGAATGTAAAGATTTATTAATGGAGAGTGATTATATGAAAACTAGGATCATTACAGATAGTGCATGTGATTTATCACCTGACTTAATCAAAAAATTTGAAATAGATGTGTTACCTATATTAGTTTACCTAGGAGAAGAAGAATATAAAGACGGAGAAACATTACAACCTAAAGAGCTTTATGATAACATGAGAGAAGGGAAAGTATATAAAACAGCTCAAATACCGCCTCATGTATTTAAAGAAAAGTTTGAAGAATATGCAAAGAAAAATGAACCTTGTATATACATAGCTTTTTCATCTGGGCTATCTGGAACATATCAATCCTCTTTAATGGCAAAAAATGAAATACTAGAAGATTACCCAGATTTCGATTTAACCATAATAGATACTAAATGTGCATCAGGTGGCTTTGGATTAGTAGTATTAAAAGCTGCTCAAATGTCTATGGAAGGAATCTCAAAAGAAGACATAGTAAAAACAGCTAGTTTTTATTCTAAGCATATGGAACATATATTTACAGTAGATGACTTAGAGTATCTTTATAGAGGTGGAAGAGTAAGCAGAACTGCCGCTGTTGTAGGCTCCCTTCTAAATATAAAACCTATATTAGATGTAGAAGATGGGAAACTAGTCCCTATAGAAAAAATAAGAGGAAGAAATAAAGTTTTAAAAAGAATGATAGATATAATTGAAGAAAGAGGAGTAAACTTAAGTAATCAAACCATAGGTATCACTCATGGAGATGATATCGAGATAGCTATGAAGGCAAAAGAAATGATAGAAGAAAGATTTAAATGCAAAGAATTTGTCATAGGAACCATAGGTTGTTCAGTAGGAGCACACTCTGGTCCAGGAACATTGGCCATATTTTTCTTAAACGAAGAAGAATAATTATATAGATAAAAAACTTCATATAAATGTTATATGGAGTTTTTTTTATTATGATAAATATTATAATTTAGTAAAAAACTTTGATAGGAATATAACAAAGTAGTATACTGTATTTATAAGCTATGTATTTAATAAGAGACCAAGAGAAAAATTTTTATTAAATATTGTTAAATATATAACAACTGGGAAGGGGGTCATAATTATGGTAACTATAAATGTTTGCATTGGTAGTGCATGTCACCTAAAGGGAGCCTACAACGTTATAAAGAATTTGCAACATATTATAGAAGAAAGGCAGCTGATAGATAAGGTAATCGTGAAAGCAGCTTTTTGCTTGGGGGAATGTACCAAGGCTGTTTCCGTAAGAGTGGACGATGACAGAGTAGTTTCAGTTGGGGAGGAAACTGTGAAAGAATTTTTTGAACAGTACGTAGTTGGGAGGCTATAAAATGAAGTTTATTAATTTTACGAAAGAAAATTGCAATAACTGCTATAAATGCTTAAGAACATGTCCTTCTAAAGCTATAACTATTCTTGAAGATCACGCTGAAATAGTTGATGATCTATGTATTTCCTGTGGAAAATGTCAGGTTGTATGCCCAAAAGAGGCTTTGCATATTAAGAGTAATATAGAACAAGTAAAAGAAGCTATAGAAAGTAAAAGAAGAGTAATAGCTAGCATAGCACCTTCATTTCCAGGAGCATTTAATGTAGATGATGAATATCAAATTGTAACAGCCCTAAAAAGCCTTGGATTTGAAATAGTTGAAGAAACAGCTATAGGTGCTGAAATAGTACTAGATTATTATAATAAATATTGGGAAGAAGGAAAATATGAAAACCTTATTACTACAAGCTGCCCTTCAGTTAATAATCTTATAGAAAAATACTATCCTTCATTGACTAAATATATGATACCAGTAGTATCTCCAATGATTGCTCATGGGAAACTTTTAAAGCATAATTATGGAATGGATAGCGTAGTAGTATTCATAGGACCATGTCTTGCTAAAAAAGCTGAGGCAGAGGACTTTCAGCATAAAGGAATAATTGATTCAGTGTTGACCTTTGAAGAGCTATCTCATTGGTTTGCAGAAGAAAATATAATATTAAGAAATCTTGAACCTCAACCCTTTAATCATACTTCCTACAAGAGAGGAAGCTCGTTTCCTGCAAAAGGAGGGCTAATTGAGTATAATGGCCTAGATGAAAGAAAATATGAAGTTATGAGGATAAATGGAGTAGAAAATTGCAAGGAATTTCTCGAATGTATTGAAAATAACAGTATAAGTGGAATTTTTGCAGAGTTAAATATATGTAATAGTAGTTGTATAAGTGGGCCTGGAATGCCTAAAGACAAAACAAACTACTATGTTAGAAAGGACAAAATAAAGAAATATATAAATAAAAAGAAAAATTATAATCAAGGTGATATGGAATATAATTATGAAAATATTGACTTTACTAAGAAATTTTTTAGTAGAAAGGCAAATAGAAAAACTGCTTCTGAAGAAGAACTTAGAGAGATATTACAAAAAATGGGTAAACATAAGCCTGAAGATGAGCTTAACTGCAATGCATGTGGATATGCTTCATGCAGAGAAAAGGCTGAATCTGTATTTGAGGGAATGTCAGACATAAATATGTGCTTACCTTTTATGAGAACAGAGGCAGAAAGTCTAAGAAATGTTATATTTGAAAATAGCCCCAACATAATTTTCCTTTTAGATGAAGAGCTTTGTGTAAAAGAATTTAATCCTAAATCTGAGAGAGCTTTCAAAATAAAGGCTGAGGATATAAAAGGAAAGCCTATATCAATACTCATAGATGAAGATATTTTTAGGAAAGTTATAGCTACTAAAGAAAACTTAGTAGGCCAAAAAGTTATTTATAATAATTATGGACTGGTTCTAATAGGAAATATTATATACCTTGAAAAAGAAAAAGTTTTAATGGTAATTATGACCGATGTTACCTTAGCGGAGAGAAATAAAGAAGAGCTTGCTATAGTAAAAGAAAAGACTTTAAATGCAGCACAAGAAGTAATTGAAAAACAGATGAGAGTAGCTCAAGAGATTGCAAGCCTTCTTGGGGAAACCACCGCAGAGACTAAGGTTATACTTACAAAGCTAAAGGATATAGTCCTAGGGGAAGCAGGTGATATTTAATGGACTTCTTCGTAGACGTTGCCTATGATAGTTTAAATAAATATGGGGAAGAGCTTTGTGGAGATAAGGTAGAGATAATAAATACTAATAATAGTATCATAGTAGTGCTGGCAGATGGACTAGGTAGTGGAGTAAAAGCAAATATACTAGCAACCTTGACAACTAAAATAGCAGGCACCATGTTAAAAGAGGGAGCAAGTATTCTAGAAACCGTAGATACAATTGCCAATACTCTTCCAGTATGTAATGTTAGAAAACTTGCCTACTCAACATTTGGAATAATCAAAATTCAAGAGGATGGAACAGCTTATATAATAGAATATGACAATCCCCCTATATTTTTTATTAGAAATAATGAGGCAAAAACAATTGAAAAGCAAGATATAGTTATAAATGAAAAAAAGATAAAAGAAAGCTATGTAAAGCTTGAAGAAGGGGATGTTATCACACTTGTAAGTGATGGAGTAATACATGCTGGAGTAGGGGGAGTATTGAACCTAGGTTGGCAGTGGGACAATGTATCAGAGTATTTAATAAAGCAGGTTCAAAATAAAAAGAGTGCTAAGAGTATATCTAGAGGTCTTATTGACACATGCAAATGTTTATATGCAGGCAGACCAGGAGATGATACTACAGTTGTCACAATAAAAATCAGACGACCTGAGGTAGTAGACCTATTTACAGGACCTCCAGAAAACAAAGATAACGATAAAAAGCTTGTTCAGGACTTTATGAAAGGTGAAGGTAAAAAAATAGTTTGTGGAGGTACTGCTGCTAAAATAGTGGGTAGGGAGCTTAGGCGCGATATTGAAGTGGATTTAGATTCTATGACTGTAGAGGTTCCACCAATGGCTATTATTAAAGGAATAGATTTAGTTACAGAGGGAGTACTTACACTTAGTAGAGCAGTAGATAAAATAAAAAAATATAAAAATAATTCATCAAATGAAGAAACAATATATAATCTAAACGGTATAGATGGAGCATCATGTCTAACTAAGACACTAATAGAAGACTGTACACATTTGAATCTTTGGGTAGGAAAAGCTATCAATCCAGCCCATCAAAACCCTAGCTTACCAGTCGACTTGAGCATTAAGCTTAAGGTAGTTAAAGAACTTTCTTTTTTAATGGAAAGCATGGGCAAAATAGTAAAAATTAATTATGTTTAAAATTAAATCTAGCTCATTAAATATGAAGTTTTAAGATAGTTACCCAGATTAGCCATTTTGTTTTTTTCTTTTGAAAGATTTAAAATAATAACCGTTATAATCCTTTATTACCATATAGTTATAATAATATAAAGTCTACACAAAGAAAAAACTAAAAGAAAGAAAAAAACAGGGAGGTTCTTAATAATGGCTAACATCATGGGAATTGTTGGTAAAATAAATAGCGTTTTATGGGGTCCATTAATGATGTTCCTTTTGCTAGGAACAGGGCTAATGTATACAATAAGGCTTAAATTTATACAAGTGAGAGGATTAGGGACTGCTGTAAGACAAATTTTTGGTAAACATGAGGGTGAATCAGATGCAGAAGGATTATCACCATTTCAATCACTTACAACTGCCATAGCGGCACAAGTAGGTACTGGAAACTTAGCTGGAGTTGCTACAGCAATAGCAGCAGGAGGACCAGGGGCAGTTTTTTGGATGTGGTTAAGTGCTTTTCTAGGTATGAGTACAATATTTTCAGAGGCAGTGCTAGCTCAATTGTTTAAAGAAGAGAGAGAAGGTGCATTGACAGGAGGCCCAGCATATTACATAAGCAAAGGGCTGAATAGTAAGTTCTTAGCTGGACTTTTTGCCATTTTCATAATAATAGCTTTAGGTATAATGGGGAATATGGTACAGTCAAATTCAATAGCAACAGCATTTAAGAATGCATTGCCAGCATTACCACCAGTTGTTGTTGGAATTGTAGTTGCAGTATTAGCAGGATTGATTTTCATAGGAGGAATAAGTCGTATAGGTTCTTTTACAGAGAAATTAGTTCCTATAATGGCAGCACTTTATTTAATAGGTGGCATATGGATAATAGTCGTAAATGCAAATATGTTTTTTCCAGCGCTGAAGATGATAGTTTATGGTGCCTTTAATCCAAGAGCAGCCACCGGTGGACTAATAGGTGTAACTATAAAAGAAAGTATGAGATATGGCATAGCAAGGGGGCTATTCTCAAATGAGGCAGGTATGGGTTCAACTCCACATGCCCATGCTGTTGCAAAGGTTGATCATCCTGTTAAACAAGGACTAGTAGCGATGATTGGTGTTATAGTAGATACATTTATAGTATGCACAATGACGGCTTTAGTAATATTAACAACAGGTGTATTAGGTACCGGACTTACAGGTGCAGAGCTAACACAGGAAGGTTTCCGTGTAGGATTGAGTAGTATTACTGGTAAATTTGGAATACAGTTTATAGCAGTTACTTTATTCTTCTTTGCATTCTCAACTATAATTGGATGGTATTTCTTTGGAGAGCAAAATGTTAAATATCTATTCGGAAATAAAGCTGTATCAGTTTATAGAATATTCGTTCTAGTTGCAATAGTTATAGGAACTTTACTCGAAGTAGAACTTGTATGGAGTTTAGCAGATACATTCAATGCGCTCATGGTCATACCTAACCTTATTGCTCTAGTAGGATTGTCTTCATTGGTAGTAAAAGCAGTAAAAGATTTTAATGAAAAATATGAGAAAAGGACTAGATGACAAATATTAAGTCATCTAGTCCTTTTCTAATTATTAAATATTCAAGTTTTATCAAACTTTTGTCTGTAGTCTTTATTATTGCTTTACTATAATACGATGTGATACAATATGACTATAAAGTCACTGGCTAGTAATCTATAGTAAAGGTGGATTGATAAGGTGCCCAAAAATACATTTTATAAATTACCTAAAGACAAAATGAATAGGATAATTGAAGTAGCAGTAGATGAATTTGCAGAATATTCATATGAAACTGCAAGTACTAATAGAATAGTAGAAGGTGCAGATATAGCGAAGGGAAGCTTCTATCAATATTTTGAAGACAAAAAGGATTTGTATAATTACATAATAGAAGAAATTGAAAAAAAGAGAATTTCATATTTGACAGATATTATTGAAAATCAATTCAACTCAGATTTTTTTAAATTACTAAAACAGTTTTACCTTGCAGAGATAAAGTTTGCTATGGATTCACCAAAACTTTCAAAGATAATTCAAGACTATGCAAAAAATTATAGTATAGAATTAAAAAAAGAAGCATTTGGCCATATGTACAAATGTAATGATATGTTTAGGAAACTAATATTAAATGGGATGGACAATAAAGACATAAATGATAGTATTGACATTAAACTAAATACTTTTTTACTTGCATCATTAGATATATCTATATTAGAATATTTTACATATGAAGCTAATTTAGATTACGAAAAAGCAACTATATATATAGATAGTATTATAGAATTGTTGAAAGATGGTATAAAAGTTAAGAAAAGACTTTCGAGAAATGTAGAAGATAGGTTTTACTAAATAGGGGGAGAGAGAATGTTTATTGGAAAAAGGGTAAAATTAAGAGAATTAAAAATTGAAGATGTGGAACCCGCATACAGATATATGTCAGATCCAGAAGTACTGTTGAATTTAAGCCCTGGAATACCATACCCAATGACTTTAGAAAGAGAAAGACATTGGTTTGAGAGTCAAATAGAAATGAAAGATACATATAACTTTTCAATTGAAGACATAGAAACGGGCCTATATATAGGAGGCTGTGGCATAAATAAAATTGATTGGAAAAATAGCATTGCTACAGTAGGCATATATATTGGAGATAAAGATTTTAGAGGAAAAGGCTACGGAACAGAAGCCATGGGACTTTTCATTGATTTTATATTCAACCAAATGAATATTAATAGGGTTCAGCTTTTTGTATTTTCATTCAATGAGAGAGCTATACGCTCATATAAGAAAATTGGGTTTGTAGAAGAGGGTAGGTTGAAACAATCAATTTTTAGGAATGGAAAATATCATGATGAATTAATTATGTCTATTTTAAGAGAAGATTATTTTAGTACAAAATAAATAAACACCTGCTAAAAAGCAGGTGTTTATTTATTATTTAAAGCTTTTCATTAAAGTTCTAATAACAGTTAGACAAGGACTTTGAACCTGCTCTTTTTCCATTTTATTCTTTATTCTTTTTTTCAACCTTAAAAATAATATATTTTATAAATAGAGTAGTTTATTATGATTACACAGAAACAAGTATAGGTAGTTTTATACAATTTTTTTTGCAATGAAAAAAATTAAAAATTCTATAGACAAAATTAGATATTAGTAGTATAATATTTTTTGTGATTGATTTGCATCTTTAGCTCAGATGGTAGAGCAACTGACTCTTAATCAGTGGGTCCAGGGTTCGAGTCCCTGAAGATGCACCAAAGCAAAATAAAGGCTTCTAGAGACTACTCTGGAAGCTTTTTTATGTTCTACCCATACTTTACCCCTACCCAATGTTATTGTATAAATAGGCAGTCTTGTTCATTGCTTTTTCCTTTTGTTTATCCGGCACATGAGTATAAGTGTCAGCAGTTAATTTCATTGTAGAGTGTCCTAATAATATTTCCAGTTCTTTTATGTCCATACCACTTTCTAACCCTATTATAATAACTTATATGATTAGCCAAAACTAAAGTAAAATTATGAAAATTGCAATAAATGTCGAATATAGGCGAATGATTGATGTAGGATATTAACTTGATTTATCGAATTAAGTAGGTGAAAGGAGATGATACTATGGCTAATGGAAAATCAAATAAAACTACTCCAAGCGGGGGAACTAGTAGAATTGAAAAAGGCAGTAAGGATGTTCCGCCAGCTTCATATAAACCATCATCCAAACCACCACAACAGCCTAAAACAAAATAATGGACATACAGAGTATAAACGATTTAATTAAATCATTACCTACATTGATTATTTACATAGTACCTGGCTTTATTACTATATGGATAAAATCTTTTATACTTTCCGAAAAACCAAAAGAAACAAGCGACATTTTTTTGAAAAGTATTGTAATAAGCTATTTATTAATATTGTTTGAAAAATTCGTTTTAAAATTATTTGGATATAATATAGATATTGATATGAATGGATTACACAAAGTAATATTAATAATAATCTCAATATTTGTTGGCTATATATGGTCTATGCTTTTGCAGAGTGATAATTGTTCAAACATCTTAAAAAAAGTTGGAGTATATAGAACATTTAGAGCGAATATATGGGATGATTTAGTAGATTTACAATATGGACTTTGGGTTAGAATATATTTACCTTCAGAGAGTGTTATTTATGAGGGAAAACTGAGAAAATATGAAGAAAAAGAAAACTTAGAAAACTATCTTTTAGTATTAAGCAACTTTATTATGTATGATTATGAAGCAAAAGAAATAATAAATAATACAACAGTTAATAATGAATGGATTGCATTAAGTACAAAAGATATCAGTAGAATAGAGTTATTATATAATGCTAATAGTAAGAAAATAATAAGTAGTAGAGAAAGTGATGAAGGTATGGAAATGTCTAATTCTATTAAGATTAGTACTATAAGAAAATATAAAAAATTATTTAAAGAAAGATTTAAAAAAGAATCTAATACACTAATTGAAAATGATGAGGTCGAGTTTTTTATAAATTTTATAGAAGATATTAAACAACAATACAAAAATCAAATTGAAGAAATAACTAAAGATAACAATGAAATAGCAGTAAATACCTACATAGAAAACGAAAAAATAAGATTAGAGGTTAAGATTAAGCAACTGGAAACTAAGGAATCAGGTTTAAAATATATTGGATCTTTATTTTCAGTTGCATTACCTATAGCAACATTTGGAATAGGTAATGTAGTTAATATTACTAAAGATAGTGTTAAATTTGTAGTTGATAATAAATTAAAGCAGTTTTCTGTAGAGAATGATATTATAGATAGTATATCTGGGATATTTAACCAATTTTTATTAGACATGGCATCAATGATTACTGCAAGTACAGTTACTTTGGTAATAATTGTAGGTGTTGGACTTGCTGCGTTAGAAATCGTATATAGTATAAATAAAGGTAAGATAAGGAGAGATATTGAATTTAGTAAATTTAGTCTTGAGGTATTGAAGGGTATTGAAAAAGAGATATTAAATAATTTAGATGACACTGAGTTGGAAACACAAACTAATTAAAGGCTAAAATAATCAAATCATTTGCTTTGGCGAGACTGAGATAGAGGATGAAGTTTTTGAAGATGATATTGAAGGGGTTATTGGTTAAAAGCACTTACTTAGTAAAAATAGTAGGTGCTTTTATTGTGCCTAAATTTAGGAGGTTGAGTTGATGGCTACAAGCATACAGATAATCCAACTAATCGTTATAAGTCAATTACTAAAGCTACTAAAGAGGTGTTTGGAGACACAACTCCACACGGTGCTTATATAGCTATGAAAAAAGCATAAGGCGTCATGACACCATGGTTAGCTAATCAAGCAGATATACTATCAGGTGACTGGAAAGTAGTTAATTAGATGAATATAAAACAATTTGTAATAAAGGAAGAAATACGCAGAACATTTTTTACATTTTTGAATATAATTACATCGGAAAAGGACAGATGTCTTTTCTAAAATTTTATAAAAGGATGTATGAGAGTTGAATTTCAAACACGAAATTGACCAAATTGTTGAACAGGTAAACGGAGCAGAGATACGTTTAAATGAAGCATCATGTACTGGTGCAAACTGTATCGCTGAAATAAACGGCAACTTTTTCCTATTGGTAGAAATACAAATAGGAAACCTAGAAGAGGTGTTTGTAATTAGAATATCAGCGGCACAAGCAGCTCAGCTAATAAATGCTGGAGTTAAGCTTTGTCAAATAGCAACTACTATTCCAACACCAACACCAGGAACAGAAGTAACCCTTGTATGCGCATTTGTAGAAGGGCAAAATGCGTTCTTAGTATTCAATGTTAGAACAACTACTACAAGTGAACTTGTTCTAGTTAGAACACCTTTATGTACTGTTATTGGATTATAACAAAATCTATAATTAAAAACAGTAAATCATTATCTTTTTGAAAGGGCCATAATTGGCTCTTTCTTTGTTTTACCTCACCTTACCATTAACTTTTTTAACCCAAAAATCATTTTCAGAAATTCCGCAGAAAGGGCACCTTTTAACATTTAGTCTCTTATCCTTTATAAAAACAACAATATTATTGCAGTATGGACACCAACTTTGGCCTTGCTTTAGCTTAATATTTTCAGGAATTTTTTTTGTTTCAACATGCTTTGACTTGGTCATTAACTCATATATAGTCAACTGTTCATCCTTCACCATTTGTAACCCTCCAATCTAAATTAGAGTAAAAGAACTTTATTTCATTTTATAATATCACATATACTGTTCATGCACTATATGTTTTTGTACCGTTCTTTGCTATACAATAGTTAAATAGCTTTTTATGCGTAAGGGTAAGGGGATTTAAGTGAATTGCTAGTGTATAATAATTAGAGTATAATAATTAAGGTAAATAAGAAGGTGAAGAGCAAAAATATTATTTATGAAAGGTATGATATTGTGACTATAGAGAACTTACTTATAAAAAAAACAGTTGTGCATATATTAGATAGCAGCTTACAGATGCCAGTTTTTTCAGAGATTGAGAGCCAATTAGATAATGATATCGTAGAATTTATTAGTAAGCATATAGAAAAAATAATTGATGATGATAGTTTAAAATCAGCTTCCTTTATAGGAGAAGAAAATAGAATTAGAGCTATTTGTAAGAAAATATCAACAGACAATGAATTTTTTCTAGAGGGAACTATCAATATGGCAGATGTTTTATTTAAAATAATGCTTAACAATGCAGAGATTCCCCCAGCAGATGTAATATTCGTATTATTTAGTTTGAATGCAGTAATGCATCTCGGAATTTTAAAACTTAATTATAAACATTCATATATACATAACATCGAGACTACAGAGAAGGGGAGAGTTAATTCAATAATTAAGCAAAAAACCACTCTCCCATCAACAAGCCAAAAGGCAGATGAATGTGCACTAATAAACTTAGAAGATTTTTCAATAAAAGTTTATGAAAAAAAATATAATATCAATGACGAAAAAGTCTATTATTTTTCGCCTATGTTTTTAAACTGCAGTAGCCAGATATCTCTAAACGAAAAAATTAAGATATTTACCAAGGCTACACAAAAATTTAGCAAGACTTATTTTGATGAGGACCCAGTAATTAATGCCGAAATAAAAAAGGCTGTTGTAGAAAGCATAGAGGAAAAAGATGCAATAGATGTTGAAGAAGTTGCTAAATCTGTATTTTCAGAAAATCCCCAACTAAAACAAGAATATATTGAACACGTAGAAAAATCTGGACTTCAAGAAAAAAGCATCCCTATTAATGAAAAAATAGTAGAAAAAAACTTTAGAAAACAGAAAATAAAAACAGACACCGGAATAGAAATTAGTTTACCTATTGAGTACTATGGTAGTAGTGATAGAGTTGAGTTTATAAATAATTCTGATGGAACCATTTCTATATTAATAAAGAACATTGGTAAAATAACTAATAATAAATAGAGCATAATGTAAATATCTTATATAACATAAAACAAATAGGGAATTGCATTATAGGATGCAATTCCCTACTTGAACTTTATTTGTAAAATAAGCCTGATACTTTCTTGCCATCACTCTCTGAGAAAACAATTGTGAAAACAACATCCTTCTTTTGACCGCTACATCCAATAAGGGAGAACAGAAAACCTACTACCATAATAAATAGTAAAGCTTCTTTAATGATCCTCATCTTGATTATCTCCATTATCTCTGCCTATATTTGGGAAAGAAAACATACGTTTAGACTGTATTATAAATAAAAGGCTCATAAGCCCTATAAACACAACCCACAGTTCTACACCCCACACAGATACGCCACTGACTTGAAGTATGACTAATACACCATCAAGCAAAAAATGAAGCATAAAACTATAGAATATGTATATTTTCTTATTTTCCATAATACCGTATGTTACCAAAAGGGCTGCTGCTATATGAAATAATATAGCAAAGACTCGCTCTATACCAGCAGCTAGAAAAAGACTAGGGGATGTATTTATTAGTTGTGGTACAAGTGTACTACTTATTACTCCTGTATTTATTAAAATGCTGTAAACAATGTTTATTACATAGGTTATGCCAACTAATAATATTGCCTCAATACCTCCATGTCCTATTCCATATGCAATGCCATTTTTTCTCTCTAACTTGTTCTTAAGAAGATATTTTAATCCTACATATCTTCCTATAGTTTCAAAGAGTGCCGCTGTAAAAGCAATTATAATTACTGTAAGCATCATATTTCGTATAGCAAATATTTGATACCATGCTTGATTTTGAACATATACTAAAGCTGGTATTCTGAGAATTACTTGAAATAAGAAAAACATTAGCGCCCCTATTAGAACTGCCTTCATAGATATTCTTTCTTTAATGTATAAATAAATTGCTAGACCCACAGGAAAGCCCACTGCAAAAATAAGCGTGATGAACATATAAATTATAGATATACTTTTAACCATAACAACCCTCATTTCATATAGATATTCTTATTCTTACCAATTATATATATATAAAGCAACTAAATATTGATACCAAACTTTCTAAGAATTATGATATATAAATTATAGCTTAAAATCATAATAATTGATGAAAAAATCATAGCTAATTCAAATCGTACATCTCGTTTTAAAAGGAATATTAGAGCTATAAAGAAAATTAATGAGGGTATGATAATCCAAAGTATGGAGCTAGACAAATCGATAATCTTTTGAACATCATGAGTATCTCTATATAGCCATATTATAGCTAGCATAGATGTTAGAGGTAAAGAAACAATAACAGCACCAAATGTAGGTGATTTTTTACTTAAAGTAGATACTATGGCTATAATGATTGCTGAAATAACAGTTTTAATAAAAAATTGCATGTAATCGCCTCCAGTATATTAATAAATAATATTTCTATTTAAAAACAATAATTCCTTTAGTAATCTTTTATTAATTAAAATATTGGAGATTTTCATATTTACATATGCTATAGGATTAAGAATATAGTGGCAATATTAACAATATCTTAATTTTAGAAGGAAAATCAAAGCTTGATATAGAAATTGGTAGTAAAATGGAAAATGGGGGGAGTTAGATATGAGTTTTAATAAAAACTATTACGACCCAGGAAAACACTCAAATAATAATTATGGGCCTAGTTACTATGATAGAGGTAGTGGTGGAAGTGAAGAGGTTGTTTCAATTGGCACTTGGGTTTTAATACTAATATTAACAGCGATTCCTATTGTCAACATTATTGCGGTACTTGTTATGGCATTTGGAGTAGATAATGAAAACATTAAGAACTATGGTAAAGCTGCACTAATAATTATTGGAATTGGTTTGTTATTTGCCATCCTTCTTGGTGCATGTTCAGCATTTTAATTACAAAAGCCCTCTAATTGACTAGAGGGCTGAAAACTATTTATCTAAGAAAGTTTCTTAATAAAACATGTTAGAGTTTGAGCTATTGGATTTTTGCATTTTCTCTTTTGCTTTTTGCTTTTCAGCTTGCCCTACTGAAGTAGAATTACTTAGGTTTGGCGTAGTGCCTGAAGTCATACTTGTTGTCATGCCAGTAGCATATCCACTAGTAGAATTCATACTTTGCTTTGCGTTATTTATTTCACCCATGCCTACTGAAGTAGAATTACTTAGGTTTGGCATAGTACCTGAAGTCATACCAGTATATGAGCTTTGGCCCATATTCATACTAGTATTTATTTTTTGCTTTACGTTTTGCACTTCGCCTTGATTTACAGTTTTGGAATTTTTTAAACTAGGAACTCTACCTGTAGTATTTTTCATTAGCTCATTCCTCCAATCCAAGTTTTAGTAAGCTTTTTCACTTACATAATTATTATTAGCAATAAAGCTATTATTATATATTATAAATAATTGATGATTTTGATTATTTTGCTAAAAAAAATCATTTGTTTTCATTTAATTTCCTAGTATCCAAAATCATTATTATATGCAAAATAATAATGATTAAGTTTATAATATCGAGGTGACTTTTATGGCTAGAAGACCATTAAATCCTAATGCTGCAAAGGCATTAGAGGAAATGAAAATAGAGATAGCTAATGAATTAGGTTTAGCAAATAATCTTAATAATTTGAATCCCATAGAGAATATTTTTACTGCTGGTCCAGTAGGCGGAATGATGACTAGAAACCTAGTTGAAATGGCACAAAAGCAGTTGATAAATAAAAAATAAGGAATACAAAGGCTAAATGAGTTTTTAGCCTTTTTTCTTTTTTTGTTAGTATTTTGTCAAAGTATTTTTTAATCGATGAAAGTGTGGTATATTATTAATATAGAGTTAATATTAATTCTATACTAAGGTTGAAAGGGGGCTTGAACTTGGGATTTCAACTAACGGATAGTATGTTATGGTTAATAGTAGCGATAGCATGTGGCTTAATTGAAGCAATTACACTAGGAGTAGCAACAATATGGTTTGCGATAGGAGCTTTGGTAGCTTTAGTTTTTGCATTGTTTGGTACACCATTTTTAGCTCAGATTCTCATATTTTTAGTATCATCCGGTATTTTACTATATTTTACAAGACCTATTGCTCAAAAAGTACTGAGAATAGGACATACTAAAACAAATTTTGAGACTTTAAAAGGGAAAACAGGAATTGTAATTAAAGAAATAGACAATATACAAGGAACAGGTCAAGTTAAAGTTGGAGGCCAAATTTGGTCAGCTAAGACCTTTGATGATGAAAAAATACTTGAAGGTAGTAAAATAGAAATATTAGATATACAAGGAGTTAAACTAGTTGTAGCACAAAAAAATAAAGGGGAGGCATTATAATGGGTTTTATTGTATTCATTATTTTACTATTCATAGCCATTATTTTGGTTATGACCAACATAAGGATTGTACCTCAAGCATCTGCTTTTGTTGTTGAAAGATTGGGAGCATATCAAGACACGTGGGGAGTAGGTCTTCATGTTAAGATACCTCTAATAGATAGGGTAGCTAAAAGAGTGTCTTTAAAGGAACAGGTGGCAGATTTCCCACCACAGCCGGTTATTACAAAGGATAACGTAACAATGCAAATAGATACAGTTATATTTTTTCAAATAACAGATCCTAAATTGTTTACTTATGGAGTAGAATATCCATTAGCTGCAATTGAAAATCTTACTGCTACTACCTTAAGAAATATAATTGGGGATCTTGAATTAGACGAGACCTTGACTAGCCGTGACACTATAAACACTGAGATGCGTGCAATATTAGATGAAGCCACTGATCCATGGGGAATAAAGGTTAATCGAGTTGAATTAAAGAACATAATTCCACCTAGAGAAATACAAGATGCTATGGAAAGACAGATGAAGGCTGAGAGAGAAAGACGAGAATCTATCCTTAGAGCAGAGGGAGAGAAGAAATCTGCAATTCTTGTTTCTGAAGGAAAGAAAGAATCTGCTATTTTAGAAGCTGAAGCTGAAAAACAAGCAGCTATATTAAGAGCTGAAGCTAAAAAAGAAGCAGCTGTTAGAGAAGCTGAAGGTCAGGCAGAAGCTATTATGAAAGTTCAACGAGCAACAGCAGAAGGACTTAAAATGATAAAAGAAGCTGGAGCAGACCAATCTGTAATTGCTCTAAAAAGCTTAGAATCCTTGGCTAAGATTGCAGATGGTAAGGCTACTAAGATTATTATCCCTTCTGAAATACAGAATTTAGCTGGATTAGCTGCTTCATTAAAAGAAATAATGAGTAGTGATGAAAAAAATAAATAGGAAATAAAACAACTGCCAAGGTTATTTGAGTATAAGTAGGAATTTAATAATCTGGCAGTTTTTTTATTTTACAAAAACTTTCTTCAAGTAAACTATTTTTATGCATAATATGATATTCTTATTTTAGGAATAATGATTTTGATACAGTGGTTTATATGAAAAAGGAAGGTAATATTATGGAAGAAACAAAAATTAGCCTTAGAACTAAGATTATTCTGTTCACTGTAGCCATTTTAGTTCTTTCTGTAACACTCACATCCATATTTGTTACAAAGTGGGCTATAGATAGTGTAAAGCAAAGAGTTAGAGTTAACAATATGAATACAGCAATAAACATAGCTAATGCACCATTTCTCGGAGATATTATAAGCAAAGGGGATCCAGGCAGGGTTATCCAAAAATATACACAAAACATATTGAACTCAGTTAAAGATGTAGATATGGTAGTGGTTGCTGACATGGAAGGTATTAGATATGCGCATCCTAACATGGAACGCTTGGGACAAAAGTTTGTTGGGGGTGACGAAAAAAGAGTAATAGAGACTGGAGAGAGCTACATTTCTGAGGCAACTGGTACTTTGGGACAATCCTTAAGGGCTTTTGCTCCAATTTATGATAGCAATGGAAATCAGGTAGGCTTTGTTATGGTAGGTACTTTGATTGAGGGAATAATAGCTAACCAGTATAGAGTAGCAGAAAATATGGTAATATATGCTTTGGGAGGCTTGATATTAGGAATCATTGGAGCAATTATATTGTCATTTAATATTAAAAAAAGCCTTCTTGGGCTTGAACCTTATCAAATCAGTAGACTATATACCGAAAAAAATTGTATGCTAGAAGCTATGCAAGAGGGAATATTAGCAATAGATGACAAAGGTCAAATTACAATGATAAATGACTCTGCAAGAAAAATTTTAGATGTTAAGGAAGAGAACGTAATAAATAAAAAGATAATTGAAATATTTCCTAATAACGGGTTGGAGAAAATTTTAGATACAGGAATAAGTGAATTTGAAAAAGAACAGGAAATGAACGGAATAAACATAGTAACCAATATTGTTCCTATAATAAATCAAGACAAGATAATTGGAGCTATGGCTACAATTAGGGATAAAACTATGGTAACAAAATTGGCTGAAGAGATAACTGGTGTAAATCAGATTGTAGAAGCATTAAGGGCCAATACCCATGAGTTTATGAATAAATTACATGTTATTCTTGGACTTATTCAAACAGGGGATTTAGATCAAGTTAAAAGATATATAGCTGACATTAGAGAACATCAACAACAAATAACTAGTGCAGTTATGAATAAGATAAAAGACCCTACGGTAGCAGGATTGGTACTTGGAAAATACAGCCGTGCAAAAGAACTAGGCGTTAAGCTAGAGCTGTGTGATGACTCTATTTTAGAAAGATTTCATGGTAAAATCCATAGCAGTGTTATTGTCACTGTCTTGGGCAATTTTATTGAAAATGCTTTAGAGTCAACTGCCGAAGATGGAAAAGCAGAAAAAAAGGTTTCTATAAGCATAATTGACCAAGGCGATAATATAGAAATAAAAGTAAGTGACACTGGAACAGGAATAAAGGAAGATGATATAGGCAAGATTTTTACAAGAGGATACAGTACCAAGTCAAACGGTAGAGGTGTTGGATTATCCTTAGTTAAAGAAAAAGTGGACAACCTAGGCGGCGAGATTAAGTTATCTTCAGTTCTGGGACAGGGTACAGTAATAATTGCTACTATTCCAAAGGAGGGGTAGAAATGAAGAATGTTCTAATAGTTGAAGATGATCCAATGGTCGCACAAATTAACAAGAATTATGTAGAGAGCGTAGAAGGTTTTAAGGTGATTGGTATAGCAACTAATGGCGGTAATGCTATGGAATTTTTCAAAAAAAACAGGATAGATTTAATAATATTAGATATATATATGTCTAAAGTAGACGGAATATCGCTTCTAAAAGAAATTAGACAGAAAAATATGATGTGTGATGTAATAATGGTAACGGCTGCTAAGGAATCAGACAAGATAGATGATGCTTTGAAACTTGGAGTTATTGACTATCTAATAAAACCTTTCGAATATGAACGACTAAAAAAATCTCTAGAAAACTATCTTAATAGATACAATCTTTTTAAGAAAAAAGGTTCTATGAAACAAGAAGATATAGACAAGATAACGATGGGTACAATTAGTTTATCAGGTGATAATCTACCTAAAGGATTAAATAAGATGACTCTTGATAGAGTTACTAGATATTTAGAGGCAAATCGGAATAAATTGCTTAGCAGCGAGGAAATATCTGATAGATTAGGGGTAACAAAGGTTACTGTTAGAAGATATATGGACTATCTTGAAAAAATAGGCCTAATAAAACAGGAAATAGAATATGGCTCAATAGGAAGACCTTCATATAAATATAGATGTATGAAGTAATTATCTATTGCTGCAACGTGTTAATAAAATGTCAAAATTTTTTTTAATTGCTAAATGTTTAGAATACTTTCTAAACATTTTTTTATTTTCTAGCCAATTATATAATGTAGACGAAAGTACGAATATTTTATTAACAAAGGGAGGATGATTGTATTATGAATTATTCGGAATTAAGTTTAAAGATGCACGAAGAAAAAAAAGGCAAAGTCGAAGTAGTATCTAAGGTGAAAATAGAAAGCAGAGATGACTTAAGTACAGCATATACTCCAGGAGTTGCAGAGCCATGCAGAAAAATTCACGAGGACAGGGAAAATGTTTACAGATACACAGCAAAGGGAAACTTAGTTGCTGTAGTCACTGATGGTACTGCAGTACTAGGATTAGGAGACATAGGTCCAGAGGCAGCAATGCCAGTTATGGAAGGTAAAGCAATACTATTTAAAGAATTTGGCGGTGTAGATGCATTTCCAATTTGTTTAAATACAAAAAATGTAGACGAAATAGTTGAAACGGTAAAAAGAATAGCACCTACCTTTGGCGGAGTCAATCTTGAAGATATTTCTGCTCCAAGGTGTTTCGAAATAGAAGATAGACTTAAAAAAGAATTGGACATACCTGTATTCCATGATGATCAACACGGTACTGCCGTAGTTGTAAGCTCAGGACTCATAAATGCACTTAAGATAGTAGATAAGAAATTTGAAGAAATACATGTCGTAGTAAATGGTTCAGGTGCTGCTGGTGGTGCCATTGTTAAGATGCTATTGGGTATGGGAGTAAAAGATATAATCATGTGTGATAGCAAAGGTATAATATACAAAGGCTCGCCTAGTAACAATTGGTTTAAGGAAGAATTAGCTGAAATAACTAATAAAGAGAACAAAAAAGGTAGCTTAAGAGATGCTATGGTTGGTGCTGATGTATTTATAGGTGTATCAGTTGGAAATGTTGTAGATGAAGAAATGATAAAGAACATGAATAAAGATGCAATAGTATTTGCCATGGCTAATCCTACACCTGAAATATTCCCTGATGTTGCAAAAAAAGCAGGTGCTAGAGTAGTTGGCTCAGGAAGATCAGACTATGCAAATCAGATAAATAATGTAGTTGCGTTCCCGGGAATATTTAGAGGAGCATTAGATGCAAGAGCAAAGGATATCAATAATGAGATGAATATAGCAGCTGCTTATGCTATAGCAAACATGGTGGATGAATCAGAATTATGCGAAGACTTTGTTATTCCAAACGCTTTAGATAAGAAAATATCAGGTGAAGTTGCCAAAGCTGTTGCAAAGGCTGCTAGAGAAACAGGTGTTGCTAGGATTTAATTAAAGCTTAAACAAGGTTTAAATAAGCTCTTTGAAAATAAAAAAATAATAAGGAGGTACAAACATGGGAGAGCAAGCTGTAAAGTTGAATGAAAAAGAGGGATATAAGATAATGGGCATGTCCCTAGGAATGTTTGCAATTATAACTGCTGTTGTATTAGTAGCAACTTACATGGGTGTTCTACCAAAGGGAATGATTGGTGCATTCCCATTAATGATGGTAATAGGTGCTATTTTCAATGAAATCGGCAACAAACTGCCAATTGTAAAGGATTACTTAGGAGGCGGCCCAATTGTCATCATATTTGGTTCCGCAGCATTAGCTGCATATGGATTATTACCTGAGGCATCAACAGAAATCATGACTAATTTTATGAAAGGTGAATCATTTTTGGATTTTTACATTGCAGCATTAATTACAGGTAGTATTCTAGGAATGGATAGAAAACTTTTAATTAAAGCATCTGTTAGATATCTACCAGTAATTTTAGGAGGAGTTGCTGTTTCGTTTGGCTTAGCATCACTGGCTGGAGTTTTAATGGGATATGGTGGAAAAGAAGCACTTTTATATATTGCACTACCAATTATGGGTGGTGGAATGGGAGCAGGAGCTGTACCATTATCTCAAATATTTGGTACTACTCTAAATGTTAGCCCTGGAGAAATGCTTTCAAAGATGGTTCCTGCAGTAGCATTAGGTAATGCACTTGCAATAGTATTTGCTGGCTTATTAGATAGACTTGGGAAAGGAAAACCAGAGTTTTCAGGAGAAGGAAAATTAATGAAGGGACAAGAAGACCCAGATTCTGACAAAGAAGCAGTTGCAGCTATAGATTATAAATTTATGGGAATGGGTTTACTTTTAGCTACTACATTCTTTGTGTGGGGAGGAATACTTGCTAAGTTTATACCTATTCACTCTTATGCTCTTATGATTATTACAGTTGCGATTGTAAAAGCTATAGGAGTTCTGCCTAGAAAATATGAAATTGGTGCATTCCAATGGTTTAGATTCATAATGGTTAATCTTACTCCAACGTTATTAGTTGGTATAGGTGTGGCATATACTGATTTAAAAGAAGTAATAAGCGCTCTATCACTAACTTATTTAGTACTAGTTAGTGTAACAGTAATAGGAGCTATTATAGGTGCAGGTCTAGTGGGGAAACTACTAGGATTCTATCCAGTTGAAGCATCCATAACTGGTGGACTATGTATGGCAAACATGGGAGGAACAGGAGACGTTGCGGTACTTTCTGCATCAAACAGAATGTCACTTATGCCATTTGCTCAAATTTCATCAAGAATTGGTGGAGCCTTTATGCTAATTGTCGCTACAGCACTACTAAGGTTATTTATGTAGTATTGATTAAGTAGTAACTCTTAAGTATTAATATAAATATAAAAAATCCCTTGATTTAGGTGGTCAAGGGATTTTTTGTTACATATTATTTACTGATTAAAATGTTTAAGTCCATTAGCTTCTTTTGAAGCTCTATTAGGTTGTTTTTAAGTGAATCATAATCTTTTTTCAAAGTTTCATCATCCATCATTTTTCCTGTTTTAGATACAAGACCTTCGAACTGGTCATATACCTGTTGTAGCTCTGTTTTTATGTTATCTCTCAATTTAATAGTTTCTACAATATCAATATGCTCATTGTCAATGATATTAGTATCTAACTCATAGGATGAATTCATGGTAGGGATTATAGGCTCTATATTAAAGTGCTTTTCAATGGCTTGTGATAGTCCTAGGGATGATTCACTTTCACCATGTACTATAAAAATATTTTTAGGTAGTTTCTTGAAGCCATTCATCCAATTTATAAGTCCCTTTTGATCAGCATGTCCAGAAAACCCTTCAATACTATGAATTTCAGCCTCCACAGCTATTTTATCTCCTAATAATTTTACACTTTTTATCCCATCCATTAGCATTCTTCCCAAAGTTCCCTCAGCTTGATATCCTACAAATACTATACTATTGGATTTTTTCCATAAATTATATTTAAGATGGTGGCGGATTCTTCCTGCATTACACATTCCACTAGCTGAAATAATTACTTTAGGGAAGTCATATGAATTTAACCTCATTGAATCTTCTTGAGATCTGATATAATGAAGGTTTTGAAATTCAAAAGGATTATCTCCGCTTAAGATTAGTTTTTTAGCCTCGCTATCAAAACAATCCGAGTTCTCTTGAAAAATTTTAGTTGCAGATACAGCCATAGGACTATCAATATATATTGGAATCCTCATAAATGCATCAATGTTCTTATTATATTCGTAATATTTATTTAGTTCATATATTAATTCCTGAGTTCTTCCAACTGCAAAGGAAGGGATAACAACTGTCCCACCTCTTAAAACAGTGGAATCAATTATTTCAGTAAGCTTTTCTACTCTATTTTCTACATTTATATGTTCTCTGTTTCCGTAGGTTGATTCAATAATAAGGTAATCAGCCTCTTCAATATATTCTGGATCTCTTAATATGGGTTTATTTGGCAATCCCAGATCACCAGAGAACACTATTTTCACTGTTTTTCCTTTTTCCTGTATCCAAAGTTCTACTATAGAAGAACCTAAAATATGACCAGCATCCTTAAATCTAATAGACATTTCATCATTTAAGTCTATTTTTTGATCGTATAGTATAGGTTTAAAATATCTTAGACTTGCAGAAGCATCCTTTGCAGTATAAAGAGGTTCCACCAACGGCTTGCCAGCTCTGCTTCTTTTTTTGTTCTCCCATTTAGCATCAGATTCTTGTATATGACCGCTATCCAATAGCATTATCTCACATAAATCACTAGTTGCCTTAGTGCAAATTATTTGTCCCTCAAAGCCTTCCTTTACTAGCTTTGGAATTCTACCACTATGGTCAATGTGCGCATGGCTTAAGATTAAAAAATCTATTTCTGCAGGGTTAAACTGAAATTCTTCATAATTTAGTTTTTCAAGATTTTCACTACCTTGAAATAGACCACAGTCAATAAGAACCTTACTTTTTTCGGTAGTTAGCAAAAAACATGAACCAGTCACTACTCTAGCAGCGCCTAAGAATTGAATTTTCATCTTAATCCCCCTCGTATGCTTTAGTTGTGTAAATGTTTAAAGTACTATATTTATTATATCACAATCTAAATTGATCCTAGGATTTTTTTTACAATAAGGTAATGGATCATTTTTCAGTAATTAGCACAATGTTACAAAGATGAGCGATCATTTGTGTTAAAGTATAACATTGAAAAATATGATAGTATGTAGTCATAAATAATTATAGGAGGAAGGGAAAATGAATAGAGTAAAAATATCACGCCTAGTAAAATCCGAGGACTTAAACCACCACGGAACATTATTTGCTGGTAGAATGGCAGAATGGTTTGTTGAAGCTTGCTTTATATGTGGAGCAAAGGAAACAGAAAGACCAGAAAACATAGTATGTATCAATGTACATGGTTTAAGATTTACAGAGCCAGGAAACAAGGGAGATATTATAAATCTAGAAAGCTATGTTGTTAGAGCAGGAAGAACTAGCTTTACTGTATATGGCAAAATAATTCAGAAAAAATTATATCTGATGGCTTTATTACATTTGTTTTTGTAGATGAAGGCAATAATCCTATACCTCATAATATAATTTTAGATGAACCTAAAGATGATGAAGAAAGAGAAGCTAGAGAAAAAGCATTAAACTTAAGATAGATTATGACTAGAGAAATCTAGTTTTTTTTTTTGTTTTTTGGTCTTTTTTTACTCTTTACACAGAACACATGTTCTGATATAATAAAATAAAAGGAACTTGCTAGGGGTGAGATTTATGATAGACCATGTCATCAATTACTCCCTTGACAATCGTAAGCCTATAGACATTATATATATGAAGGGAATGGAGATAACCAGGAGAAGGATAAGGGTTTTTAAGATTGAGAAAGACCTTATAAAGGCTATTGATATGGAAAAAGGAGTTATTAGAAGTTTTAAAAGGGACTTTATATTATCTGCCATGAATACAGTACATTTTAACTATAATAGCACAAAGAATGAAACCCATAGGCAAGAAATCAGATAATAATGAACTAGTGCTTTACTTTAAGGAACTTTTTTCATTTAAATCACGTTTAATTACTGTATTGATATTTAAAAACCATTAAAAGGAGTTTTATTATGCTTACTAAAAGGGAGAAAGAAATAATAAAAGCAATAATTATTTCTATAAATAGTAAGGATTCTATAAAAGTAAGAGTAAAGGATGAGAAAAACAGTCCTATAATGCAAAAATAGCCCATAGTTAAATTTTTAAAATTAACATTTGACATAGATACTTAAACTAAAACAATTCCGGAGCTCATTTCTTATGAAATGAGCTCTTTTTTTCAATAATTTTTCACAAAGGAAAAAAGCAGAAAATGTAGAATAAATGCTATATACTTTAATAATTGGAAAAAAGTTAGGGGAGATACTTATTGAAGGGAGCTGGAAAGAGATTAATTATTTGTATTATAATGATTACTTTCATTTTTTTGCAAATTTCCAATGCAAAAGGTGAAAGCAAAAACGTTCTAACAATAGCTGGAGACAAAAATTTTCCACCATATGAATTTGTTGATGATGATGGAGAATATAGGGGGTTTAATGTAGATTTAATGAGAGCACTGGCTATTGAATTAGGTGTGGAGATAAAGCTTGTTCCCATGGACTGGATGGAAGCCCATGCTGCACTAAACAATGCAGAAATAGATGCGATTCAAGGTATGAACTTTAACAAGCAAAGAAAAGAAATATATGATTTTTCAACACCATACCTATTAAATTCCTCAGTATTTTTTGTTAGAAAGGGAGACGAAAAAAACATAAATCCTAGCGATTTTAAAGGTAAAATAGTTGCAGTACAGAGAAGTGATTCTGCTGCATATATACTTGCTGAAATTGGAGAAATAGAAGTTATGTTTGTTTCTGATCTTGAGGATGCCTTTAAAAAGTTAAATAACCATAGAATTGACGCTGTATTTGGAAATAGACTTACAGGAATATACATACTTAAAAAACTTCATTTTGAAGATAGTATAAAAATAATGGGACAAGGAATAAACCAAGTAGATTACGGAGTTGCTGTTAAAAAAGGAAACTTGGTATTATTAAAAGAAATAAATGAAGGTCTTGAAAAACTAAAGAAAAATGGGACCTATAGTAAAATATATGAAAAGTGGTTTGGAAAAGATAGTACTTATTATAGGGAGGAACGCAAGTACTATGTTTATGGGTTAATTGGTACCATATTATTAATTGTAATAATTTCTGGTTTTTCAGTAAAGTGGAGTAATTATTTAAAAGCGGAAGTAAATAAAAGAACAAAGGAATTATTTTTAATAAATCAAGAGCTTGAAAATAAAAGCAATATAATAAAGGAAAGTGATGAATTTAAGGAACAGATAATAGACAGCTTAAGTATAGGTCTTATTACTTTTGATAATTTAGGAAGACTTACAGCATTGAACTTAAGAGGTGAAAATATATTTAAATTAAAAAGAGAAGAATGCATTGGACGAACTTTTCAAGAATTGGGTTTAGACAAGTTTTTTAACATAGAGCATATTAATTATTGCATAAAGGAAAAAAAAGGACTAAGTATAGGTGAGACTATTTTTTATTTAGAGAATGAAAAATTTTATTATAATTATCTCATTTCTCCTCTAAAAATAGGACAATCTAAAAATACTGGTGGAGTTTTAACCTTTAGAGATATTACTGAGGAAAAGATGATAAGAAATGAACTCTCACAGAAAGATAAGATGCAATCTTTAGGAAGGATGCTTGCAGGTATTGCACACGAAATAAGAAACCCTTTAACTTCAATAAAAACATATTTAGAGATTTTGCCAGTGAAATATGATAATCCCAAATTCAGAGAAAAAATTACTGTTCAGGTTCCTCAAGAAATAAACAGACTAAATAGTCTTTTAAAAGAACTTTTAGATTATGCAAAACCTAAGAATAGCAACAACGGGCAATTTTCAATTATTCCAGTAATAGACCAAACTATAAATTTATTAGAACCCTCTTTAAATGAGAAAAAAATTAAGATTACAAAAAAATATATAGATGACTGTGTTGTTTATGGCGACATACAAAAACTCAAGCAAGTATTCATAAACCTTATAATAAACAGCATTGAAGCAATAAACTTTGATGGAGAGATAATTATTTCTACCCATAAAGAACAGGATAATATATGTATAGCTATTGAAGACAATGGTATAGGAATAGATAATGGGTTCATTGAAAAAATTTTTGAGCCGTTCTACACAACTAAGGAAAACGGTACAGGTCTTGGACTCTCTATATGCTATCAATACTTAAAAGAAAATGGTGGAGATATAAAAATTGTCAGCCAAAAAGGAAGTGGGACTAAGGTTAATCTGGTATTAGGTAAAAAGCAAAGTGAGGTATTAATATGAACAAGATTCTTATTATAGATGATGAAATTTCAATATGTGACTCTCTAGAATTTGCATTAGAAGACGTATATGAGGTTTATAGCACACAAAATCCTAATGAAGGTATTGAAATAATAAAAAATAAGGACATTGACGTAGTAATACTTGACTTAAAAATTGGTGCAATTGATGGATTACAAGTACTAAAACAAATTAAGGTAGTAAAAGAAGAAATACAAGTCATTATTATGACGGCTTATGGCAGTATTGAATCCACTGTTGAAGCTATAAAAATGGGTGCAATAAACTATGTGTCAAAGCCGCTGAATATGGACGAATTAAAGGCATTTATAAATAAAGCATTAGATTATAAGTTCTTAAATAGTTCTCTTTCGAATCTAAAAGATATTGTTGAAAAAGAATATTCAATTAGCGGAATAATAGGAAGGTCTGACAAGCTAAAAAAAGTTTTAGATAAAGTAAAAAAGGTGAAAGATATTGATTCTACTGTTTTAATTACTGGAGAGAGTGGAACAGGAAAAGATATTATTGCTAAAGCAATACATTTCGAAGGTAGTAGGAAGGAACAAAGACTTGAAATAGTAAATTGTGCAGCTATACCTAGTAGTCTTCTTGAAAGCGAGTTATTTGGATATGAAAAAGGTGCATTTACTGGAGCAGAAAAAAAGAAACTAGGAAAAATTGAACTAGCTGATAAAGGAACACTTTTGCTAGACGAAATTGGTGAAATGGATATGCATCTGCAAGCAAAAATTCTAAGGGTAGTTGAAGATATGCAAATAACACCTTTGGGAGGAGAAAATGCAAAAAAAGTAGACGTTAGAATAATTGCAGCAACTAATAAAGACCTTTTTGCAGAGGTAAAAAATAATAGATTTAGAGAAGATCTCTACTACAGATTAAATGTAATTACTATTAAATTACCTCCTTTAAGAGAAAGAAAGGAAGATATAGTAGTACTGCTCAAATATTTTCTAGAAAAGTATAACGAAAAACTTAATAAAAACATTGAAGGCTTTTCAACTCCTGCTATTAAGGCTTTAGAAGGTTATGGCTATCCTGGCAATGTAAGAGAACTAGAAAATCTTGTTGAAAGAACTGTTGCTCTTACTGATAATAAAATAATTGTTCTAGAGGATTTACCTGAATATATTATAAATACTTCAAAGTTTCAATTTTTAGATGAAGATATTATTAGAATACAAGTTGGTACAAGCCTCGAACAGGTAGAAAAGGAAATGATTCTAAAAACACTAGAGTATTTTAAGGGAAACAGGCGAAAAACAGCAGAATGTTTAAAAATTAGCGAAAGAAATCTGCAGTATAAAATTAAAGAATATGAAAAATCTTAAACTTAATTCTGCAAATTTTGCATTCCTGCAAAATTTGCAGAATTATTTTAATTATAGCTCATGAAAAAAGACATAAATTAGCGATTTGAATTAAAGATGCTTTTGGCATTCTTATTGCATAAATAAAACATCGAGGAGGCGAAACCGTTTTCCCTAAATAAAAAACTTTTTTATCTATCATATACTTAATAATATTTAACAGTAAAAGGAGGAGTTATATGTATAAGTTTTCAAGAAAGATAATTGCCTTAATACTGATTTTGATTTTATCTATAGGAATATTAAGTGGATGTAATAGAGGGGTAAGTCCTCAAGTTTCTACAAGTGGGAGTAATACTGATAGTGGAACAAGCAATTCGGATAAAATAGTTATGAAATTTGCTCATGACTATACAACAAACTCGCCATATCATGAAGCAGCTTTAAAGTTTAAGGAAATATTAGAAGCGAAAACTAATGGACGTATGGAAGTTCAAATCTATCCTGCACAACAATTAGGTAGCGCTAGAGAGATGATTGAAGGTATGCAAATGGGAACTATAGAAATGGTTTGGACTCCAACAGCAAAATATGCTGGTTTTGACCAAAAACTTACTGTACTAGATCTTCCTTTCTTATTCCCAAATGAAGATATTATGTGGGAGGCTCTTGAAGGAGAGATTGGGCAGGAATTAATATCAGGACTTGAGAAAATAGGGCTAAAAGGGATTTCTTTTAATGCAGAGGGATATAAACATTTTACTGCTAACAAACCAATAAAAGCACCAGATTTTTTCAAAGGTATGAAAATAAGAACTATGGAAGCACCAGTTATTATGGCCCAATTTAAAGCTTGGGGAGCAAACCCAGTTCCTATAGATTTTGCTGAAGTATATAATGCACTTCAGCAAAAAGTTGTAGATGGACAAGAAAATCCGATTATTTCAAATCATGATATGAAATTCTACGAGGTTCAAAAATGGATA
>CAZUFW010000024.1:28987-36414 GCA_964619895.1 uncultured Clostridia bacterium
TGGATAAGTATTGCTGATCATGCTTATTTAACATATTTCTTATGCGCAAGTAACAAATGGTTTGAAAGTCTTCCTAAGGATTTACAAGATGCAGTTGTAGAGGCTGGAATAGAGATGAGAGAAATTCACAAAGAAATGACTTTAAAAGCAAATGAAGGATATATGCAAAACATGATGGATTCTGGAATACAAGTCTATGAAATGACTCAAGAAGAAAGAGAAACATTAAAAGAATTAAGTAAGCCTGTTTATGCAGAGTTTAGAGATAAAATAGGCGGAGACTTAATAGATAAAATTATAAAGTTTGGAGAGGAAAGAAGCAAATAAATTTAAAATAGGGGTACTAGTACCCCTATTTTAGTAAGGAGGTTAGGTAGATGAAAAAAACAAACAAAATATTTTCTCTATTTGAGGAATCATTAATTGCTTTTCTCTTGTTTGGAGCTACAATTCTTTTGTTTGTAAATGTAGTCCTTAGGTATGTTTTCTCCAGCTCTCCGACATGGGCAGAAGAGGTAATTAGGTACACTATGATTTGGATTACTTTTATTGGTGGAAGTGTATGTGTGAGAAATTACCTTCATGTAGGTATAGATATATTTGTAGTAAACGCACCTTCAACAGTTAAGAAGACATTAACTGTATTATCAGAATTAGCTAGTTCATTATTTTGTTTTATTATAACTTATTATGGATATGAAAATACAATGTTAGTAATTGACACTTCACAGAAGAGTCCTGCTCTTTATATGCCAATGTGGATAGTTTATATAGCCATGCCTTTAGGAACATTTTTAATGGCCATAAGATTTGCAGTAAATGCATGGAAAACTGCTACAGGCAGAATAGATGATGATAACGACAAACTCGATATGTCGACTTTATAAAGGGGGATACTAACATGACTTTATTTTTGCTTTTAGTTTTCTTTGCTCTAGTATTTATAGGTGCACCAGTCTTTGTAGCACTTAGTTTTTCTGCTTTTTCAGCCCTATTGTTTTTTACCGATTTACCTTTAATGGTTGTTACTCAAAGAATGTTAGGTGGTATAGATAAATTCTCTTTGATGTCAGTTCCATTTTTTATTCTTGGTGCAAATGTAATGAAAAAAGGTGGAATAGCAGATAGAATATTAAAATGGTCTGAGGTAATGGTAGGTAGCACTAGAGGTGGGCTTGCTTTTACTACAATAATTGCATGTATGTTTTTTGGAGCAGTTTCAGGCTCTTCACCAGCTACTGTTATTGCTATAGGGGGGCTTATGTATCCTGCTCTTAAAAAGAATAATTATGATGGTGGATTCAATGTAGGACTTATTACATCTAGTGGATCTATAGCTTTACTTATACCTCCAAGTATAAGCGCTATAATATATGGAGCAGTTACAGGTGCATCAGTAGGCGCACTATTTATGGCAGGTGTTGGGGCGGGCCTTATATATTCAGCTGCATACCTAGTATATTCTTATTGGTATGCTAGAAAAAATAACATAGAGCCAGGCAAAAAAAGCACATTAGCAGAAAAGCTTAAAGCAACATTGTCAGCAAGTTGGGCTTTAGGAATACCTGCTATAATAATGGGAGGAATTTATCTTGGTATATTTACTCCTACAGAGGCTTCAGGCGTGTCTGCAATCTATGCAATTATAGTGAGTATGTTTGTATATAAAGAAATGAGTTTTAAAGACTTAGTTAAAACATGCGTCGATTCTGCTCAATCTACTGCACAGCTTATGTTTTTATTAGCTGCAGCATCAGTATTTGGATGGGTATTAACAGTAGCCCAAGTTCCACAAAATCTAACAAATTTAATAATAGGAGGAAACTTTGGACAATATGGATTCTTAATGCTAGTAAATATAATGCTTCTAGTAGCAGGAATGTTTATAGATGGGTCTTCAGCAATTATTATTACAGCACCATTATTATATCCTATAGCCATGCAGCTAGGAATTAATCCAATTCATCTTGGTGTTATTATGGTAACCAATGCTGCAATAGGTATGTTTACTCCACCTTTTGGTTTAAATCTTTTTGTTGCACAACCTGCCACTGGGGAAAGTATGTTAAATATTATAAAAGGAGTTATGCCTTTTGTTATAATTAGTATTATTGCATTATTACTAATAACATATATTCCAGAAATATCTTTATTTTTACCAAGACTAGTATATGGAACAGTATAATATTTTTTTAGTCAGGAGCAAAAGCCATGATGTTAAATAGGCTTTTAATAAAGCTTAATAATACAGAAATAATAAACATGAAAAATGTTACCGCAGGTATAGTAGCAGGAATATTTGGTTGTACTGGCTCAGCAATCTTAATTATTAACGCTGCACAAAATCTTGGACTAAATAACATAGAGACTTCTTCTTGGTTATTTGGGATATACTTTTTTGGTGGTTTAATAGGAGTAATGCTTTCTACAAAATATAAAATCCCAATAAGTGGTGCATACACAATAACTGGTTCGGTAATGCTTTTAAATAATGTTGCTAAATATAATATTAATGAGTTTGCAGGAGCATTCTTAGTTTCAGGGTTAATCATTCTTTTTATTGGGGTTACTGGGCTTAAGTCTAAGATATTAAAGTATATCCCGCTCCCTATAATTATGGCAATGATTGGAGGAACATTAACTAGATTTGCAATAGTAATGGTAGACTCCATTAAAGAATTTCCACTTTTAGGGCTTGCAGTTCTAATTGCTTTTCTTGTTTCTTCAAGAATTTTCAAAAGAATACCACCAGTATTATTAGCTTTGATTGTAGGGGTAATAGTATCAATTTTTACAAAATCAATATACTTATCAGACATAAATGTGAAATTCTTATTTCCTGCTATAGTAATACCAAAGCCAAATATGGATGCATTTTTAGGTATTTCAATTCCACTATCATTATTAATAATAGGAGCAGAAAATACTCAAGCCATTGGCGTCCTTATCTCGCAAGGTTATAGTCCGCCAATAGATGCAATGACTATAGCTAGTGGACTGGGTGGAATTGCAGCTTCATTTTTCGGTGGGCATGCAGCAAATATAGCTGGCCCCATGACAGCGATATGCTCATCTAGTGAAGCAGGAAACAGTCATGATGACAGATACAAAGCTTCCATTGTAAATGGTATCATATTTATTATTTTTGGTATTTTTTCAAGTGTAACACTCAGTTATGTGACAGCTTTTCCTAAAACATTGATAAATATGATAGCAGGTTTATCTATGATAGGTGTATTAAAAATATCCTATAAAGAAGCTTTTTCATCAGGTAAATTTAATAATGGAGCATTTTTTAGCTTTATTGTAGCACTAAGTAATGTTCAGATTTTTAACATAAGTGCACCTATATGGGCACTGCTAGTAGGCTTAATAGTGTCACTGATTACTGAACATAATGACTTTTCCTATATGATAAATAACAATTCTCATAATATTTGAAGAGTGGTAAAACTATTTTCCTCATTTAATACATAGTACTATATTATATATTTTCACATAGCAATGTAATTTGTTCTTAATGTGAAACATATTAGAATATTAAATTGGAAATGTCAAGGAAGAATAATAACTCCAACTTGACTAGCGATGGATGTTCTAGAAGCTAATAACATAGAAAAGAGGAGTTCAATATGGGCTCCTCTTTTTCCGTTTTATGATCATTTGATCATGATGTAGTTAGGAAAGACTATTGTTTTTATGGTTAGAATTTTCCAAAACCCCTACCCGTTCCACATGAACAGAAGATAATTATTAGTAGAATAAAGAAGAACAAAAGTTCACTTCCTACGCCACCTTCACAACCACGTCTCCAATTAGTTTCTACCATTAGATAACCTCCTTACCTTATAATAATTTAGAACTTACCAAATCCACAACTAGGACCAGAGAAGCAGAAACAGATAATAATGATAATGAGAATTATCCATATAAACTCTCCTCCAAAAAATCCACATCCTTGTTTACCAGTAGCTTCTGTCATAAAAGACCCTCCTTTATATTAATAATCAAACATTTTTATATGTTGTTAATATATTATATGTAATGTGTTTTTTTTGGTGAAACAGAAGTTATACTTTTTTTGAATAGTACAACTGTAATAGGGAAGAAATATTAATATGGCTATGCATTTCATAGAATTTTTGGGTATAAATTATATAATAAACAATTGCATTTTTCGAACTATCAGAATATAATATTAATATTTAATTTCATTAAAGGGGTGAATGTAGAATGGGTAATGTAGCAGCTTTTTTTGATATAGATGGTACTATTTACAGAAATTCATTGATGATCCAACATTTCAAAAAGCTAATAAAATATGAAGTTATTGATCCATATATATGGCATAGTAAAGTGAAACATACTTATGATGAATGGGAAAAAAGATATGGCGACTTTGAAGATTATCTAGAAGAACTGGCAGACGTGTATATTAAGGAGTTAAAAGGTGTTAACAAATCATATATTGAATTTATTGCAAGTCAAGTCATAAATCTTAATGGTGACAAGGTATATAAATATTCTAGAACAAGAATTGATTGGCACAAAAAACAAGGACATAATATTTTCTTCATATCTGGAAGCCCTGATTTTCTAGTATCTAAAATGGCAGAAAAATATGGTGTAACAGAATTTCGGGGAACAGTATATGAAGTAGATGAAAACAACAACTTTACAGGAGAAATTATTAAAATGTGGGATTCGGATAATAAACAGAAAACCATAGACGAATTTGTTAAAAAATATGATGTGGATTTGCCAAATAGCTTTGCATATGGAGATACACAGGGAGATTTATCTATGCTTAGAATGGTAGGAAATCCTATAGCCATTAACCCAAACAAAGAACTTTTTAATTCAATAAAGATTGACCCAGAGCTTTCTAAAAAAACTACATTAATAGTAGAAAGAAAAGATATAGTATATAAACTAAACTCTGATACAGAGATTATAAAAGGCTTATACGATTAAATAATAGGGAACGGTGACCTTGCCGTTCCCTATTATTTATCTATAATACAAAATATTATGAACATTTTATAAGAAGTTTGTACTAGAAATTTACTTGGGAGAATAAAATAGATTAAGAGAAATACTATTTTTACTAGAACCTTAGCAGAAAATTCTTAACTTTCTGAAAATCATCGACGATAAAATGTAAAAATATACACTTAATGTAAGTAATAGAGGAGTATGTCATTTTATTAAGCGTGATACGTAAGAAACATTGTGTATCACACAACAAAAAAATGGGGGGTAGAGAAATGATTATCAAAAAAATTTTAAAGGTGTTGAAACCAACGCTTTCACTAATGTTGGTACTTAGCCTAATGGTTTCGGCAGTTGGCTGTGGAAAGAAGGAGGTCCCAAGCACTGGAGGAAACAATGATCCTGGTAAAGTAGATGGTAATCAAAGTACTGCTAGCTATACATACAATGATTACTTGTCAGGTTCTCCTAAAACATGGAATCCTCATGAATGGGAAACCAATACCGACAGCTACATTATGGAGTATACGCAATTTGGGCTCTACGAGTATGGACTTAACGAAACTTATGATAAATATGTATTTGTGCCTGAGATGGCAGTTGATTTTCCGGTAGATGTCACTAAAGAATATGCAGGAAATGAAAGTTATGGAGTACCTGCTGATGCAACAGAAGGATATGCATTTAAAATTGCTTTAAATGAAAAAGCTGTATGGGAAAATGGAGACAAAATTAATGCAGATACTTACATATACTCTATGCAGCAGATGTTAAATCCTGAAATGAAAAATTACCGTGCAAGTAGCTACTATTCAGGAACTCTAACTCTAGCTAATGCAGAAAATTATTATAAGCAAAATGAACCTATATATACTGATATATATAAAGATGGTGCATATCGTGATGTAGCTGATCCTGATATGAAATTCAGCTTAACAAAAATAGTAGTTTTCTTTGGCGATACTACAAAAAAATACTATGATTCAGATTCTAGTAAATTTATGGATGAAGCAGGCAATGACCTTTTTGCAAAATATTCTTCACAAGACTATAATGATTTAACAGATGAAGCTAAAAAAGACCTTTTAACTGTAGCTAAAGCATTTGGAGACAATAATCCTGAAGCATATAAGGAATTCTGCTTTACCTATGACGGTGTCAGAGAAAGCATGGATTGGGAAAAAGTTGGTTTAAAGAAAACTGGAGAATATGAAATAACTCTTGTTTTAAGCAAGCCAATAACAGATTTTTACTTGAAATATAATCTGGCAGGCACCAACTGGATAGTACATGAAGGCTTGTATGAGAAAAACAAAAAACAAACTGGGGATATTATAAAGACAACTTACGGTACTTCCTTAGACAATTATATATCCTATGGACCATATAAGCTAACTGAGTATCAGCAAGATAAGCAAATAAGAATGGAAAGAAATGAAAACTGGTATGGTTACACTGATGCAAAACATGAAGGATTGTATCAAACGACTGCAATAAGTACCCAGATAATTCCTGCTCAAGCTACAGCTCTACAATTATTCATTCAAGGAAAGCTTGATAATGTAAGCTTAGTTGCAGAAGACATGGGAACATACAGAACAAGTGATTATATATTGTATACTCCTCAATCCTATACTTCTAAGTTTACCTTTAATACTGATAAGGCTGCACTTAAGAGCCGTGAGGTTCCAGGAGTAAATAGAGCTATATTAGCTTACAAGGATTTCCGTAAAGCATTTTCTTTATCAATAGACAGGCAAGAGTTTGCTGCACAATGTACAGCAACACATGTTGCAGGCTTTGGATTATTAAATAATATGTATATATACGATCCTGAAGCAGGTGCATCTTATAGAGGCTCAGAACAAGGAAAACAAGCATTAATGAAACTTTACAATGCTGACAATGAAGAAGATATTACTGGTTATGATAAGGTACAGGCGGCAGAATTGTTTACAAAAGCGTATAACGATGCTTTAGCTGCTGGAGATATAAAGGCTGGAGACAATGTTGAATTAGAATTTTTAACCTATAGTTCTGATGCATCTTATGTTAAGATAATTAATTTTGTACAAGATGCTATAAATGCTGCAACTGTAGGCACACCATTAGAAAACAAGGTTACAATAAAAATGGTTCCTGACGAAGATTATTATGACCACTCTAAACAAGGAGCATTTGAAATCATAATCGCTACTTGGGGCGGTTCTTCAATGGATCCATATGGACTCATGGAAGTTTACACAGTTGATGGAACTTTCTTTGAATATGGATTTAAACCGAGTGTAGAAAAATTGACTATCAATGTGAATGGAGAAGATATTACAAAAACATACCTTGATTGGCATAAGGCTCTAAATGATGGAGAATATGCAGCAGCCGATCCTGATACAAAACTTCAAGTGCTTGCTGGTATGGAGTATGGGATACTAGAG
>CAZUFW010000025.1:0-12793 GCA_964619895.1 uncultured Clostridia bacterium
AGAAATAATATTATTTTAGAGTTTTTTAATGAAAAGGGTATAAATATAACAAAATTAAGTGCTGTAGTTGGTAGAGGCGGTTTATTAAAGCCTATACCAGGGGGAACTTATAGAGTAAACGAAAAGATGCTATATGATTTAAGAAGTGGCGTTCTTGGAGAACATGCTTCTAATCTTGGCGGAGTAATAGCTAATGAGATTGCATCCCAATTAAATATACCTTCATTTATAGTAGATCCAGTAGTGGTAGACGAAATGGAAGCTATAGCCAGGATATCGGGAACGCCAGAAATAGAAAGAATAAGTATTTTTCACGCTTTAAATCAAAAAGCCGTTGCTAGAAGATTTGCTAAGGATAACAATAAAAATTATGAAGATATGAACCTCATAGTTGCTCACTTAGGTGGCGGTATTTCTGTTGGCGCACATAGAAAAGGTAAAGTAATAGATGTAAATAATGCTTTAGATGGTGAAGGACCATTTTCACCTGAAAGAAGTGGAGGACTTCCAGTAGGAGATTTGGCAAAACTTTGCTATTCGGGTAAATATACATTAGGAGAAATGAAGAAAAAAATAAAGGGCAATGGCGGCTTAGTAGCTTATTTAGGAACAAATGATGCAAGAAAAGTATGTCAAATGATTGAAGCAGGAGATGAAAAGGCTAGACTGGTGTATGAGGCTATGGCTTATCAAGTAGCAAAGGAAATAGGCAGTATGAGTGTTGTACTAGAGGGAGAAGTAGACGGAATAATATTAACCGGTGGAATAGCTTATGATACAATGTTTACATCTTGGATTAAAGAAAGAGTGGATTTTATTGCAAAGGTTACTCTATATCCAGGAGAAGATGAGCTAATAGCTTTAGCTGAAGGCGGCTTAAGAGTATTAAGGGGAGAAGAACAAGCAAAAGAGTACCTATAAACAAAGGGTGATAAAATGTTAAATGATAATAGAATCAGGGTTATAGTAGGTCATTATGGAAGCGGCAAAACAGAGTTTGCAGTAAATTATGCAGTAAAACTGGCTAAATTAGGCAAAAAAGTAGCTTTAGCAGATTTAGACGTAGTGAATCCTTATTTTAGAAGTAGAGAAAAAGCAGAAGAACTAGAGAATCTAGGAATTAAGGTATTAGGTAGTTCTATTAAAGGAAGTGCTGTAGATGTACCTTCAGTCTCGGCAGAAGTATATGGACCGCTGCAGGATATAGGTTTAGAAGCAATACTAGATGTAGGTGGAGATCCAGTAGGAGCTAGAGCCTTAGGCAGATACCATAACTATTTTGAAGAAGGAAAATACGATATGTTTTTCGTAATTAATGCAAATAGGCCTGAAACTCAAACTATAGAAAATGTAGAAAGGTATATCAGAGAAATTGAAAATGCATCTAGGACTAAAGTGACTGGGCTCATAAACAATACACATTTACTAAAAAGCACTACAGTAGAGGACGTATTATTTGGACAGAAATTAGTAGAAGAAGTATCCCATGCTCTAAATATACCTGTAAAATATGTATCGGCATTAGAACATGTGGCAGCAAATCTTCCTGCAGATATAGAAGGAGAAATTTTTCCAATAAATCTATATATGCGTGAAGATTGGATGATATAGTACAATTCTCAATTAAATAAAAGGGAGGGAATAAAATGGCAAAAGCAAAAGGTAAAGTTACCTTTAATGAGGACAGGTGTAAAGGCTGTGAATTGTGTACAACAGTATGCCCTACTAAGATTGTAGTTATGAACAAAGAAAAAATAAACGTAAAAGGATATCACCCAGCAACAGTTATTGAAATGGATAAATGTATAGGTTGTGCCAACTGCGCAACTATATGTCCAGATACAGTGATAACAGTAGAGAGAGTAATGAGTGAATAAAATAAAAGGGAGGGAATTAAATGTCTAAAGTCTTGATGAAAGGAAATGAGGCAGTAGGTGCTGCAGCTATTAAGGCTGGATGCAATTACTTCTTTGGCTATCCTATTACACCACAAAACGAAATACCTGAATTTATGGCAAGAGAATTACCTAAAAATGGTGGAGTTTTCCTTCAAGCAGAAAGTGAAATAGCTGCTATAAATATGGTATATGGAGCAGCAGGTGCAGGAGCTAGAGTAATGACATCTTCTTCAAGTCCAGGGATTGCACTTAAGCAAGAAGGAATATCATATATTGCGGGAGCAGAGCTTCCATGCGTTGTAGTTAATATGGTAAGAGGAGGTCCAGGCCTAGGTGGTATACAACCTTCTCAATCTGACTACTATCAAGCTACAAGAGGTGGAGGAAATGGAGACTATAGACATATAGTGTATGCTCCAGCTAGCGTTCAAGAAGCAGTAGATTTAGTTATGGAGGCTTTTGATGCAGCCGATTATTATAGAAATCCTGTAATAGTCCTTGGGGATGGAATGATAGGACAGATGATGGAGCCAGTAGAATTTAAAGAGACTAAGAAAAGAGAGTTACCACCTAAGGATTGGGCAACAGTAGGTACAAAAGGAGAAAGAAAACCTAATGTAATAAACTCCCTATATATAGATCCTAAAGTTCTAGAAGATCATGTTATAAAGCTAGAAGAAAAATATGCAAAGATGAAAGAAAATGAAGTAAGATATGAAGAGTATAACCTTGAGGATGCAGATATAGTAATCGTGGCTTACGGTACAACATCAAGAATAGCTAAAAATGCCATAGCAAAATGTGCGGAGGAAGGAATAAAGGTTGGACTTATAAGACCAATAACATTATGGCCATTCCCAGATGCAGTATTTAATAAAATTAGTGAAAAAACTAAAGCAATACTTACTGTAGAGATGAGTACAGGTCAAATGATAGATGATGTTAAGATAGCTATAGATGGAAGAAAGCCTGTTTACTTCTATGGTAGAACAGGTGGCATGGTACCTACTCCAAATGCTATTGTAGATGAGATTAAGAAAATTGTTGGGGGTGACAAATAATGGCTGTAGTATTTGAAAAAACTAAAGGGCTTACAGATAAGCCATTCCATTATTGCCCAGGTTGCACACATGGTATTATTCATAGATTAGTTGCAGAAGTATTAGAAGAGCTTGGAGTTCTAGGAGATACTATAGGAGTAGCTCCAGTTGGTTGCGCAGTATTTGCCTATGATTACTTTAATGTGGATATGCAGGAAGCGGCACATGGTAGAGCACCAGCAGTAGCTACTGGTATAAAGAGAGTACATCCAGATAAGGTCGTATTTACGTACCAAGGAGACGGAGACTTAGCATCTATAGGAGCTGCAGAGATTGTTCATGCTGCTGTCAGAGGAGAGAAAATAACTACTATATTTGTAAACAATGCAATATATGGTATGACAGGCGGACAAATGGCACCTACTACATTGATTGGACAAAAAGCAACTACAGCACCATATGGAAGAGACGAAAACCATGCTGGTAAACCAATTAGAATATCTGAAATGTTAGCAACAATAGATGGTGCTAAATTTGTTGAAAGAGTTTCAGTACATGATCCAGCTAATATAAGAAAAGCTAAAAAAGCTATAAAACAAGCTTTTGAGCTTCAGCTATCAGGTAAAGGATTTGGAATAGTAGAAGTATTATCTACATGTCCAACAAACTGGGGATATACTCCAGTAGAATCACTTAACTGGTTAAAAGAAAATATGATTCCATATTATCCATTAGGTAATTTTAGAACGCCTGAGGAGGTGGAGTAAATGGAAGAAAGATTAATAATAGCTGGATTTGGTGGTCAAGGTGTAATGTCAATGGGACAACTGTTGACATATTCAGGAATGATAGAAGATAAAAATGTTTCATGGCTTCCATCATATGGCCCTGAAATGAGAGGTGGAACTGCTAATTGTAGCGTTATTGTTTCAGATGGACTTATTGGTTCGCCGATAGTAACAGAAGCTTCCACAGCCATAGTGATGAACAAACCATCATTAGATAAATTTGAGAAAGATGTTGTAGAAGGTGGAAAAATTTTAATAAATAGTTCTCTAATAGATAAAAGGATTAATAGAGATGATTTAAATGCATATTATGTACCTGCTAACGACATAGCTAATGAACTAGGAGATGCTAGAATAGCTAATATGGTTATGCTAGGAGCATACCTAGAGCTTACAAAGATAGTTAAAACAGAATCAATAATTGAAGCCTTCAAAAAAGTATTTGGAGAATCTAAATCACATTTAATTCCGCTAAATCAACAAGCACTTGAAAAAGGTGCAGAAGCAGTTAGGGGATAATGGAAGAAGCCTGCAAGAAACCTTGCAGGCTTTTTTTATGACCTAACCCGATTTTCTGAATGCTTTTATCAGAAAATCGATGGTAGGTCAAACGCAACGAGCACCAAATTTATGTGAGCGACAGCGAACAAATAAATTTGTGTTGCGAGACTGCGATTTTATATATAATATAAATTAAAGAGGTGAAGATGATGAAAGAAATCAAATTTACAGACATAGATGGAATAAAAGTAGGACATGCACAGAACCTAGAAGCAGCCACAGGATGTACTGTAATAATATGTGAAAAAGGTGCTACTGCAGGTGTAGATGTAAGAGGAGGCTCTCCAGGCACTAGAGAAACAGATCTTCTGAACCCTGTCAATATGGTTCAACAAATACATGCAGTAATGCTTTCAGGAGGAAGCGCCTTTGGGTTAGATGCCGCTTCAGGTGCTATGAAATACTTAGAAGAAAGAAACATAGGCTTTGATGTTCAAGTAACAAAAGTTCCTATTGTATGTTCAGCCGTATTATTTGATTTAGTTATAGGAGATTATAGAGTAAGACCAGATTTAGAAATGGGATATGCCGCTTGTAAAAATGCTACAAATACAGAATGTCCAAATGGAACTTTAGGGGCAGGAACAGGTGCCACAGTAGGTAAACTTTTAGGACTTCAAAGAGCAATGAAAGGTGGTCTAGGCAGCTATGCATTACAAGTAGGAGATTTAAAGGTAGGAGCTATAGTAGCTGTGAACTGCTTAGGCGATGTAATAGATCCATCTACAGGAGAAATTTTAGCGGGGTTATTAAATGAAGAGCTACAGACTTTTGCAGGAACAGAAAATGTAATGATGGCTAATTATGATAACAAGAAGAATCTTTTTAGTGGCAATACTACCATTGGAGTTGTAGCTACTAATGGAGAATTTACAAAATCAGAAATTAATAAAATAGCATCTATGGCTCATAATGGTTATGCTAGAACCATGAGGCCAGCACATTCTATTTTCGATGGAGATACTATATTTGCATTGTCAACAGGAAAGGTACAGGCAGATATTAGTACTGTAGGTTTTTTAGCAGCTAGAGCCATGGAACAAGCAGTAATAAATGCAATAAAAAGTGCAAAATCATTATATGGAATAAAATCATATTCTGATATTAAATAGAACATATAACGCAAAACCTAGTCTAATAACTTCATAGTAGGCTAGGTTTTTCTTTCTATCTATTTAAGGTATTAAAATAGGGGGAGTAGGTGGTTTTGAAGGAGGGACTAAACCAAATACAAAAGACACAAAAAGCACAAATACTACAATTAGCAAAACTATATGCTGAAAATCATCACACTTAAATTTCGACAAACAATAACACCTCCTAAAATCCGTTTTATAATAAGCTATGAATAAAACTAAAAGTATGTTACCTAGTATTTAGTTTTTTAGTTACCAAAAGAGGAAAGTTTCACTTTTTTATAACGAATAGGATAGTTCTACTTTAGTATTTTTGTTTAAAGAACTATCCGTAAATGAGTTTCAAGAAAAGCTTCCTTGATTTACTAATGCTTTGTTAGAAGTTTTTCTTACATTTTTTGTTTGTAGATAGAGGGCAATTGTGGTATTATAAAAAATGTAGCAATTTTATATAGGGAGGGATTTCAATGGGAAGGCTTTTTGGAACAGATGGAGTAAGAGGAGTTGCAAATAAGGAATTAACTTGCGACCTTGCATATAAAATAGGAAGAGCAGGAGCTTATGTATTAGCGAAAGATAAAAAAAATGTGAATATTGTTGTAGGAATGGACACTAGAATATCAGGAGATATGCTAGAAGCTGCTTTAGTAGCAGGAATATGCTCAGTAGGCGCAGATGTTTTGTCAGTAGGTATAGTACCTACTCCAGCAGTAGCATATTTGACAAGAGCACTTAAAGCAGAAGCAGGGGTAGTAATATCTGCTTCACACAATCCTGTAGAATATAATGGAATTAAGTTTTTTGGCAGTACTGGCTACAAGCTTAACGACGAAGTAGAAGAAGAGATAGAAAGCTATATATTAGATGGCAAGGAAGTACCTTTAAATCCTACAGGTGGAGAAGTAGGCAGAAGAACAATAATTAATAATGGAATAGAAGAATATACGAATTATTTAAGAAAAAGCGTAAATGTAGATTTTAAAGGATTAAAGGTTGCTATGGACTGTGGAAATGGAGCTGTCTATAAAGCTGCTCCAAAGCTTATAAGTGATCTAGGTGCGGATATAGAGGTAATACACAATAATCCAAATGGAGTAAATATAAATGTAAACTGTGGTTCAACTAAACCTGAAGAAGTACAAAAGCTAGTATTAAATACTGGTGCAGATATAGGAATATCTTTTGATGGAGACGCAGACAGATTGATAGCTGTTGATGAAAAAGGAAACATTGTTGATGGAGATCATGTTATGGCTATATGTGGCATCCATTTAAAAAACAAAGGAATGCTTAAAAAAGATACTATAGTAGCCACAGTAATGAGCAATATGGGACTAGATATTTGCTTAAAAAAAGAGAACATAGGAATTGTAAAGACTAAGGTAGGAGATAGATACGTTATAGAAGAGATGCTAAATAGCGGATATTCTCTAGGTGGTGAACAGTCAGGACACATTATTTTTCTAGATCATAATACTACTGGAGATGGATTGCTGACTGCTTTACAACTTATATCAGTGGTTAAGGAAACTGGTAAAAAGCTTTCAGAGCTAGCAGAAGTCATGACTTCATTACCACAGGTACTAATTAATGCAAGAGTAAGTAATGATAAGAAAAATGCATATATGGAAGATGAAGTAGTGAAAGGTGAAATTAGAAAATTAGAAGAAAAGTTTCATGGTGAAGGTAGAGTATTAATTAGACCTTCAGGAACAGAGCCATTAGTACGTGTTATGATAGAAGGAAAAGATCAAAATGAAATAACAGAAATGGCTCAGAGTTTATCACATCTTATAGAAGAAAGACTTAAGTAATGTTGAAAATATATAATATAGAATTATTCGGGTAGAATGGGAGGGAAACCTCCCTATAGAACCCAGTTCTTAATTTGCAATTCTCAATTATTTAAAGGAGGTGTTGCCACAAAATGAAAAGCTACAATTGAATATTAAGCGCCAGAACTCAATATTTTTGAGTTGACGAGGTCGTGGTTTATCGAAATTTTCGGCGGGTACCATGCGGTGTTACTGCCACCGTCAACAGCTGTACAAAACCTATGAGTAATTGTAGAGACAAAAACAGCTTGGTAGTCTTTAGTCTATTAACCAATAGGCTTATTCGTTGTGCCCAAAAAAGGTTTATTTTAAAATGAAAAGTTGATAAAATCATAATTTTGTGTTGAAAATGATAATAATACTAATATAAGACTTTTAAGGAAGTGATAATAATGTGTGGAATAATAGGATATATTGGAGATAAGGAAGCTTCACAATTATTAATAGATGGATTAGAAAAACTAGAATATAGAGGTTATGATTCAGCAGGTGTTGCTATATTAAACGATGGAAAAATTCAAATAAGGAAATTCAAAGGAAGATTATCTGTATTAAAAGAAAACATAGAAGCCAAACCTATAAAAGGTAGTGTAGGCATAGGTCATACAAGATGGGCAACACATGGAGAACCTTCTGACATTAATTCGCACCCCCATAGAAGCAGTGACAATAGAATAGCCATAGTTCACAATGGAATAATTGAAAATTACATGGAAATAAAGGAAGAACTTCAGAATATAGGATATAACTTTATATCAGAGACAGATACAGAGGTAATATCACATTTATTAGACCATTATTATAACGGAGATATTCTAGACACAGTAAAAAAAGTAGTTAAAAGACTTGAAGGAGCATATGCATTAGGAATCATGCACGTAGATAACCCAGATATGCTTATAGCTGTAAGAAAAAACAGTCCACTTATAATAGGGATAGGAGAAGGAGAAAACTTTATTGCTTCTGATATACCTGCTGTGCTAAAGTACACAAGAAAAGTGTATATACTAGAAGATGGAGAGATGGCCATAGTAAAGAAAGATAGTATAGAACTAATGAAAACCGATGGCACTTCTATAACTAAAGATATATACCAGGTAACTTGGGACGTTGAAGCAGCAGAAAAAGGTGGATACCAGCACTTTATGCTAAAAGAAATCTATGAACAGCCTAAGGCCATTAGAGATACATTATCACCTAGGGTAAATAAAGCAGGTGAGATAAATCTAGATTCAGTAAATATATCAGAAGAATATGTCCAGAGACTCAAGAGGGTTTATATAGTTGCTTGTGGAACAGCTTATCATGCAGGACTTCTTGGAAAAGATATGATAGAAAAATACGTAAAGATTCCAACAATAGTAGATGTAGCATCAGAGTTTAGATATGGTGAGCCATTTGTAGATGAGGACACTCTCGTTATTGTAGTAAGCCAATCTGGTGAAACAGCTGATACATTAGCAGCTCTTAGATTAGCTAAGGAAAAGGGGGCAAGAGTATTATCTGTAACTAATGTAGTAGGCAGTTCTATTTCTAGGGAATCAGATGACGTATTATACACATGGGCAGGTCCAGAGATAGCAGTAGCTTCGACAAAGGCATATACTACACAGATAGTAGCTTTAACCTTAATTGCATTAGAAATGGCTAAAAAGAAGAATAGTATCACTAATGAAAAGTTAGATGCCATAATTAACGGGCTAAAACAACTTCCACAAAAAGTTGAGGAAGTGCTAACAAATGTAGACAATATAAAAGGTATAGCCGATGAAATATATAACTCAAAAAGCCTATTTTATATAGGCAGGGGGACTGATTACGATGTATCTAGAGAAGGCTCCCTTAAGCTAAAAGAAATATCTTATATACACTCTGAAGCTATAGCAGCTGGAGAATTAAAACATGGTACATTGGCATTGATAGAAAAAGATACTCCAGTAATAGCGTTAGTGACACGGGATAAGCTATATGATAAGATGCTAAGCAACATAAAAGAAGTAAAAGCAAGAGGAGCATATGTTGTAGCAATAGCAAAAGAAGGAAAAACAGAAATAGAAAAATCAGCAGACAGAGTAATCTACATTCCAGAGACAATAGATGAAATTTCATCAGTAATAAGCATAGTTCCTCTACAGTTGCTGTCATATTACGTAGCTTATAAAAGAGGATGCGACATAGATAAGCCAAAAAATCTAGCGAAAAGTGTAACAGTAGAATAAACACCATATTTCCTGGGAAATGGTGTCGAATGGATAAAAAAGGTTCCCTGTGAAGGAAAAGCAAAAGGATTAGGCTATAAGAACAATATTAAAACTCCGTAAAGGTTATAGAAAACATTTGGGACCTTTACGGAGTTTATTATATACTTTTGATTTGGTATAATAGGCTCTGAATTGGTAATGTTTTAACAAAAATTAACTGGCAAAAACCACTTTGTTTCTTCCTTTTCTCTTTGCCTCATACAATGCCATATCAGCTTTTTCTCTCAATGTTTCTAAGTCGCTAGTATGACTAGGATAAGAAGCTCCTCCAATAGAAACAGTGATATTTAATGTTAATCCATTGGACAATTCTATAGGTGTGGATTCAACATTTTTTCTGATTCGTTCAGCAATTTCAATAGCTGTTTCGGGAGGGCAATCAATTAAAATAACCGAAAATTCTTCTCCGCCGTTTCTTGACACAATATCAGTGCTCCTACATGTATTTGTGAACACTTCTCCTATTTTTTTTAGTACTATATCTCCTTCTTTATGTCCATAAGTATCATTTACTTTCTTAAAAAAATCAATATCAATATAAAGTAGAGAAATCATATCATACTTAACTTCTATAGAATCCATAACCTCATTATATAGCTTACCAAACTGACGTACATTGTTTAGTCCTGTAAGAAAATCTTTGTTTGCCTCTTGCTTATAAGTTTTATAAGATTCCGTAATAGACTCGATATATTTCACATAAAAGTATAGCGAGAATGAAATAAGGGATAAGCTAATGCAATATGAAGTAATAATATCATAACGAAATCGAATATCATCTATTAATATAGTAAATGCAACGCTAGATATTATTTCTGAGATTCCAACAGATAGTAACCATTTAAGCCATCTTTTAATGTTTAACTTTGTTATTATATTGAAAATAACTACTAATATTATCGTTACACTTATTGCAATAATTGATGGTTTATTTATTCCATAAAAAAATAGCCTGTAGGTTGCAATAGTAAAAGTTGATGTAATGGCTGAGATCCAACCGCCACTAATTGAAGACAAAAGTATTGATAAATTTCGAAAGTCAACTACTAGATTGTTAGGAAGACGTATGCCGAAGACCATTAAGCCAATTCCCAAGAATCCAAAAATGATTCCCGAAGAAATTTTTGCTACTATTGACAATGATGGTTTTAATTCAGAGTTCATAAAAAATTGATAAGCTATACTAACAAATGCAATTAACATTACTGAATTTACTATATAATCCTTTACCATTATCATCTCTCCTGGTATTAAATGTTGTTGTTATAATTTTGCAATAGTCATTTGTACCTATTTTAATTATACTATAACTTGTCCTTTAAATAAATATTGGTAATATGTTCTAGACTTTTTTTATTCCCATTTATTATGACTTATAAACAATAAAAAATTAATAGCTGATAATAGACTGAGAAAGAGGAAGTTAGGCAGTTAAATTCACAAGTTACTAAGAATATACTTCATAAATGGACATAGACTAAAATAAAAATATAATATAAATTAAGGTAAAACTTATATTGCTGGTGCTTTTAAATTGTTGTATCATTAAAATAAAACGGGAGGTAATAAACATGATAATAACTACAACACCTAGTATAGAAGGTAGAAAGATAAAAGAATATAAGGGTATAGTTTTTGGAGAAGTAATTTCAGGAGTAGATTTTATTAAAGACTTTGCTGCTGGACTTACAAACTTTTTTGGAGGTCGTTCTCAATCATATGAAGGTGAGTTGATAAAGGCCAGAGAAGATGCATTAAGAGAGCTGGAAAGGCGAGCAATATCCCTTGGCTGCAATGCTGTTGTTGGAGTTGACATTGACTATGAGGTACTTGGCCAAGGAGGAAATATGCTCATGGTTACAGCTTCCGGAACTGGTGTAGTTCTAGAATAATAGGGAAATAATAAATAACCTTTATCAAAAATAATGACAATATTATATAAATATTGGGAACTAACTAAAAGTGAATAGATAAAAAACCATAGTTTTAAGACCTAGAACAGTGTAAAAAGTCAGCCTTTAAACACTATTCTAGGTTTTAATTTTTGCCATTTCAAGTTGGAAAATTTTATAGAAAGTTTTTATTGAAAAATATATTGAAGTTAGCAAAAAAAGGAGTAGAATATATTTATCGGATGGCGCATTTTGTCGAAAATGTTACATTTTTCACAACTAGCACTATACTACCATGATTAAATAAAAAAAGAGGAGGAAAACATGCTCAAAAAATTAAAGGTGTCATACAAATTAATACTGCTTTCTTCAATACTACTTATATTTATTGGTGTTATTGGATTTACTGGTTATTACTTCAATCAAAAAGCAAATAAAGATATGACAAGGATGTACAAAGAACAACTAGAACCTAGTCAATGGCTTGGAGATATAAGAGCCAATATCAGAGCAAACGAAGGAAATATGCTGTATGCAATAGTTAATAGTGAAAACCCCGCAGCAGTAAAAAAATATAACGATGATATTGAAAGAAGATTAAAGACCGTAGACGAAGATCTAAAAAAATATAAAGTTTCTTATCTTACTTCATTTGAAGAAGAGCAGGTTGTTATCTTAGAGGAACAGTTAAAATCATTTATAGATTTAAAAGATAATATTATTAATTTAGCAAGATCAGGGAAAGCGCAAGAAGCACTTGATTTACTTCATTCTAAGGAAAATATTGTCTCGGATTTACAGAATACAATAAGAGATTTAACAGAATATCAACAAAAATTAGCTGAAGATAATGATATCCAAAATGACAAAGACTTTAAAATGACTATGTACATAATTATAGCTGGTGTTATAGCTGCGTTATTAGCAGGAGTTGTATTATCTGTTCTAATAACCAGATCCATAGTTAAACCACTTCGACATCTAGAACAAGAGATTAACATATTAGTAGAAAAAGGTGGAGACTTAACTAAGGAAATTCAAATTGATACAAAAGACGAGATAGGCAATGTGGGAATTGCAATTAACAAATTTTTAGCCAATATTAGATCTATTATATCAGGAATAATTGTTGAATCAGGAAACATGGAACGAACTATAGATATTGTCAATGAAAAAATGACTATTATGAACTCTAATATTGAGGAAATATCTGCTACTACAGAAGAACTATCTGCAGGAATGGAAGAAACGGCAGCATCTACAGAAGAAATGAACGCTACCTCTGTAGAGATTGAACAAGCCATAGAATCTATTGCATCAAAGGCACAGGAAGGAGCTAAAGCAGCTGGTGAAATAAGTATAAGAGCTAATGAGTTAAAAGC
>CAZUFW010000025.1:12803-14038 GCA_964619895.1 uncultured Clostridia bacterium
CAATTTCTTCCCAGAAAACTACCAGTGACATATATAGTATGACTCATGAAAAGCTAAGAAAAGCTATAGAAGACTCAAAGGCTGTAGAAAAAATCAGTGTCTTGTCTAATGCTATACTAGACATTACAGAGCAGACTAATCTTTTGGCGTTAAATGCTGCTATAGAAGCTGCTAGAGCAGGTGAAGCAGGTAGAGGGTTTTCTGTAGTATCTGACGAGATTAGAAAGTTAGCAGATGTGTCCAAGACAACTGCAAATGAAATACAAAACATAGCCAAAGCTGTAATTTCCTCAGTAGACAATCTCTCACAAAGCGCTGAAAAAGTATTGGATTTTATAGACAAGCAGGTCATAAAAGATTATGAAATGTTAGTTAATACTGGAGAACAATATAGTAACGATGCTGATACAGTAGACAATTTAGTAACAGACTTTAGTGCAACATCACAGCAATTATTAGCATCTATTCAGAATGTAATGGTGGCTATAAATGAGATAACTACAGCTACTAATGAAGGAGCTACAGGAGCGACAAATATTGCTTCAAATACTACAAATGTAGCTGAAGAAGGAGTACAGCTAATAGAACAAGCCAATACTATGCAGAATATTTCAAAAAGGTTAGTGGAGCTAGTGCAAAAATTTAGAGTATAGTAACACTATTTTGCTAAGATATTGCAAAAAATCAGAAGCAATATAATATTAGACTGAAGGAACTGTAGATTGTTTTTATTCAATATATGACATCTACAGTTCCTTTGTGCTCAGAAAACTAATAATTATTAAGATTTGTTACTTTCTTTTATTGCATTATGCAGTATGTCAAAAAACACTTTTTCTGATTTTTCAATATCCTTTAAATTTATAAACTCTATTCCACATAAAAAAGTTACTATAAATTTTGCTGTAGAAATAGAATTGATGTCTTTTCTATAATAGCCTTTTTGTTTTCCATCCTCAATTATTGAAGAAAAAAAATGTATTTTCATTTCAATAAATTCTCTAAACAGCTTTTGTATTTTTTTGTTGCCTAGATAATGATGCTTAACTACTATTACTATAACGCTATGATGTTCATTTTTAGGTTTGCATAAATATTCTATATAATTATCTAATATCTCTACGGAGTCCTCACTAATTTCCTTAATTGATTTTATAAAGTTTTTTTGGTTATCCATTATATATTGAATACAATTTTCCCATAATTCCTCTTTACTAGAGAAATAATGGTATATA
>CAZUFW010000025.1:14048-30818 GCA_964619895.1 uncultured Clostridia bacterium
TTCGATAATTCAGCAATTTTATCCATATCAATTTCATCAAATCCAAACTTATAAAAGGCTTCCATTGCTTTAAACATAATTAAGTCTTTTGTTCCAGAAACAAAAAAACCATCTATATCAGAGAAATTGTTTAGATGGTTTAATAGGTCTTCTTTATTGGAAAAATAGTTATAAAAAGTAGATTTGCTAATTTTACATTTACTTACAATATTATCTATAGTTATGGCATCTTCTCCACAGTTTACTAATATTTCCTTAGCACAAGAAAGTATTTTCCGATGATATATTTGGTTTTTATCCATTCAACAATCACTCCCTTAACAACTATATTTTATCCTTAGTTATAATTAATCATGAAAACTGGTTAATTATTTATATTATATAATTAAACTTTAGGAGAGTATATCCTACTTACCTACTGTAATAATATTACATAAATACCCATATTTGCAGATTATTTTATAGCTTAACATAGGACTTTTTACCTATAATAGCATAAAAGGTTTACAAAAGTGGAAAATAGTACTATAATGATACTAAGTGTCGAAATAAGTACTATTATGACATTGGATGTCGGAATAAAGCGATGCAATTACAAACATTATCAAAATAGTGTAGTGCTACTAAATAAATACTAAAACGTTCCTAACATTATGATGGAAGGCAAATTTATAGTTTGATAAAGATTTTAAACCACAGTTCAAATGACAGACATAATGATGGTTGGTTACAAATATATTTTTGTTATGCTTTTAAACCGTGGTTTTTGATAAACTATGGTTTTTTTTATTTTGAGTTATTTATTTTCTGATATTAATATATTTTATCAAAACAAAAAAGAGGGAGGAATGTGTATGAAGTTTACAGTAGCAAAAAAGATTATGTTTGGATTTGGGATATTAATTTTAATCATTATTCTTATCGGTTCACTAGGTATTTACGAGTTATCCAATATGAATGGGATGCTAAACAATCTATATGAAACAGATTTACAAGGGATATCATATATAAAAGAAGCACAGGTCAATTTAATTACTACACATAGAGCTGAAAAAAATTTAATTTTATCAAAAGATCCAAAAGAAGAGGCAATGCATGCTGAAAATATTAGAAAATACAATAGTATGTTCGAAGAAGCTATGATAAAATTCGAAACAACAATTGTTCTCGAGGAAGTAAGGCAAAAAGCAGCAGAGATAAAGAGGCTATGGGAAGAAGTCAAACCTGTTCAAGAAAGAATCATTCAGCTTAACATCCAGCAAAGATATGACGAAGCCTTTGAATTGTCAACACAAAATAGGGCTGTTTTTGATAAAATTGAGGGCTATATAGAAGAGATAGCGACACAAAAAGACCAGCAAGCCTTAAAAGCATACAATGATAGTGATGTAATATATGATAACGTATCCAAAATTGTCATAGCAATTTTAGCAATAGGTATAATAATTAGTATCGGTACGGCTCTTTTCATTTCTAGACTTATATCTAAACCTATTGTACTTATGGCAAAATCTGCAGAAGAAATTGCAAATGGTGACTTAACAGTTGAATCTATAAAAGTAAAAAACAATGATGAAATTGGAGAATTGGCAAATTCATTTAACAAAATGACTGATAATCTAAGGGAAATAATAAGAAAGATTACTGAAGCTTCCCAAAACGTAGCGGCTTATAGTCAAGAACTATCTGCTTCATCCGAAGAAACAACTGCTGCTGCTGAGCAGGTATCTAAGACTATATCTGAACTATCAAATGGTACTGCAGTACAGTCACAAGAATTAGAGTCTACCAGTGCCCACTTAAGCCAAATATCTGCGACAATACAGCAAAATGCTTCAAATACTGAATCAGTTGCCAATGCGAGTATGATGGTTTCCGATGCGGCAAAAGAAGGATCAACAGAAGCAGATAATGCTGTAAGAAAAATTGATAGAGTAAGGCAGGTATCCGTGGAAACTGCTGATGTCGTTCATTCCTTAGGAGAACAATCAGAGGAAATTGGTCAAATTATAGATGTTATTAAAAGTATTGCAGATCAAACTAATTTATTAGCACTAAATGCTGCTATAGAGGCTGCTAGAGCAGGGGAGCAAGGAAGAGGTTTCGCAGTTGTTGCTGATGAAGTAAGAAAATTAGCTGAACAGTCCTCTGCTTCTACTAAGCAAATTGAAGAATTGATATTAAGTATTCAGAATGAGACTAATAGAGCTGTTAATGTGATTGAGGCTGGAAGCCAAGACATTAGTGAGGGAGTAGAAGCTGTACATAAAGCTGGAGATTCTTTCAAAATTATAGTTAAAGAAATAAACAATGTAGTCGAACAAATACACGAAATAAGTGCAGCTACACAGCAAATTGCTTCTGAAAGTAATGAAATCGTAAAATCTGTAGATAATGTTGCTTCAATTTCTCAACAGGCTGCAGCTTCTAGCCAAGAAGTAACAGCTGCTTCTGAAGAGCAAACAGCTACAATGGAGGAAGTAGCAAGCTCTGCACAAGAACTATCTCGTTTGGCAGAAGAATTACTGGAAACAGTTTCAAGGTTTAAACATTAACCTTGAACTGTCCCCATTTCTTTTCATAATAGTTTTAGAGCGGCCAAAGCTATTAACATAGCACCAGATAACCAAGACAGATTAATTTTTATGGTTTCTGCAAGCTTTTTGCCAACAAATAATCCAACGAGAATTGTAATTATATTTGCAATAAGAGAAAACAGAATTGCTAATATAAAATCAGTATCTCCTAAACTGCTTGCAAATCCTATTGCAAGGGAATCTATAGAAAGAGCTACTCCAAGATATAAGGCTTCTTTTGAGTTGAGATTTTTAGAATTATCTAAATCTGCTTTTGTTTCATCTAAATAAATGTCTAGGACAAGCTGTAAATCTGCAAATTTAAATTTTATTTTTTTATTTGAAGTTGAATTCTTCTCTAGATAAATCTTAACTATGCTTTCAAATAAGTAGTATATACCTAACAGTATAAGGATTACAAAACTTATTATAGAAGCGGAATTTTTGGGTAGAATCATTTTTATAATAGAGCCTAAAAAAAGGGATATGGCAAGTATCGAAGAACAAATAATACTGATTATTACAATTGATGAAGTAGGTATTTTTATTTTGCTTGCTCCGTAGGCAATACTAGCCACAAAAGCATCTAAGGATAATACCGCCACCAACAATAAAGTTTCCAACATAATGGTGCCTCCTTGCATTAATTTCAGCTAATAGCATTGTATTCGTATATTTACAAAATGCTACAAAAAAATTTATTAGGCACATTTAAATTATCAAATTAACGGGGCTATGATTTATGAAAGCAGTGATATTATGACTAGGAATATTATGATAAAGGATTTTATGCTTATAAATATTATTGATAGTGTAAAAGTGATAAAAAATATTGCACTAGAAAAAGGTATAACCCATTTTTTAGTTATGGAAAACAGTAGCATCGTTGGGGTAATAACAAATAAAGAACTAATAAAAGCTTATAAGGAAGAACCTATAGATGATGTGATGATAGACAAATTCCTATTTGTAAGTTCTGAAACCCCATCAGTTCGTATAAAAAAAATATTTGAAAAAGAAAATATTGAAGTTATTTTAGTTGAAAATAATCATAAAATAGAAGGGATAATTACAAAAGATATATCAAAAGACAAATAAAGAGGCTCAATTTAGAGGAAGTTTTTACTTCACTCTAAATTGGGTCTTTTTTTAATCCACTGTATTTTGGGATATAGAACAGGAATGCTCTTGCAAATATAGGCAAAAAGTCCTATAATTTGTTTAATGGGACTAGCAAAAAGTCCTATTTTGTATTTTGGCATATAATATCATAATTTTTTGCAATACAATGAGAGGAAGGCAATGATGGGAAAACGATTGTATTTTGAAACAGATCGATATTATAAAAAGCATTTTATCTTTTTAATAATCCTTTGGATTGTTTCCTTATTTCTATTATCCATTTATTCCTATCGTAGACTTACTGTAGATGTTAGGAATGAATTAGGAAATAAAGCAGTACTTGTAGCTATAGATATTGCTGAAAGATTTAATATTCAAGAAAGAGAATTGAATAGATTGCTTTCTTTAGATTTTAATCAATTACTTGATGATCCTATTAATGTCGAATTTGAAGAAAAAGCTAGAGCAGTGATGAATTTTTCAGATATAAAGTTCATTTATCTGTTAGCTCCTCTAAAGGAATCACAAATAAAATACATAGTGGAAGAAGGAGAAGAAACCATTTATAACGCACCCGCAGGTACTCCTTTAAATGTTATTTACTTATTAGATGCGGTGGAAAGCTATGAAACAAGACTGAAAGACACCAATGGGAAATGGTATGTAGATAAAGACAGATATAATGTAGCCAGTAATGAATATAAAAAAGTTTTGAAAAATGAACAACCCGTTTACAAAATTAGTACTGATAGATGGGGGACTTTTATAACTGGATATGCACCATTTTATGATGGCAGCGGAAATGCCATAGGTTTAATAGGAGTAGATATTCTACTAGATAAGTATCTAAATTCAATTAAAAAAAATTTGTTTATTGTTCTTGGATTTTTAGTTTCTAACATAGCCATAGGTGTATTGGCTATAGTCTTGATTCTCTCAGTTAGAAAATCAGATAGACAAGCTTATGAAAAGAATATACTATCTTGTACTGATGATCTCACATTGATTTTGAATCGTAGGGGTTTTACGAAAATACTCAAGGAAGAACTTAAGAAAAGCTATTTAGAAAAAAAGTATATTTCTTTATTACTGGTAGATGTAGACTATTTCAAGGAGTACAACGATACCTATGGACATTTGGCTGGTGATGATGCATTACGAAGTATAGCTATAATATTGGAGAGTAAGGCTAAGGAGTATGGAGGATTTTCTGGTCGTTATGGTGGTGATGAATTTTCAATTTTACTTCCTGACACTAGTGATGAAGAAGCTGAGAAAATAGCAAATATTATTACAGAGGATATAGCAAACATAAATCCTAATAAGGAATCCTCATTAGGAATTACTTGTAGTACAGTAAGTATAGGTGTAGTAAGCCTTATTCCTGATGTAGAAACCACCATTGAGACATTAATCGATTATGCAGATACTGCCTTATATAAATCAAAACGATATGGTAGAAATAAGGTGTATACGTGGAATGGGAATTCGTTAAATTGAAACTAATAGGGCTGTAGACTATCATATTTTTATGGTATCTACAGCTTTTGTTATTGCCAACTATAATGTAGAATAATAAGAAGGATGTTTAAACTAAAGGAAAATGATGAATATATAATAAGAAAGCATGGGATTAAACTAACAGGAGGAAGATTATGAGTTATAAGATAAACGATGCAGTTACTTGGATAGGAAAGATTCACTGGGATTTTGGACAGGTTTTTGGTAAAAAGCTATCTACAAGAATTGGGACTACGTATAATTCTTTTTTAATTAAAGACGAGAAAAATGTATTAGTAGATACTGTGTGGAGACCTTTGGGGAAAGAATTTGTTTCCGAGCTAAAGAAGGAAATAGATTTAAAAGACATTGACTATATAGTTATTACTCATGGAGAAGTAGATCATAGCGGTGGGTTGCCAGAACTCATGGAGGAAATACCTGACACTCCTATATACTGTACTGCAGCGGCTATTAGCTCCTTAAAGGGACATTTTCATAAAGAATGGAATTTCATTCAGGTAAAGACAGGTGACGAATTAGTTATTGGAGAAAGAAAGTTAGTTTTTTATGAGTCTAAAATGCTCCATTGGCCTGACAGTATGTTTGTATATATGACTAAAGACAATTTACTCTTCAGTACAGATGTTTTTGGACAAAACTATGCTATTGATGAAAGCTTATTGTTTGATGATTGTGTTAATGAAGATGAACTATACCAAAGAGCAATGAAAGTGTATGTAAATATATTTGCACCCTTTAGTCCAATAGTAAAGAAAAAGATTCAAGAAATATTAAGCTTAAACCTTGACATTAAAACTATATGTCCTAGTCATGGGATTACTTGGAGAAAGAATCCTAAATATATTATAGATAAATATGCACAGTGGTCAGATAATTATATGGAAGATCAGATTACTATAGTATATGATACTATGCGTGGTGGTACAGGAAAGATGGCACAGCACATTGCAGAAGGTATAAATCAGGTTAACCCAAATACCTTTATTAAGCTTTGCTATTTAGGAGATATGGACAATACTGATATAATAACTGAGATATTTAAATCTAAAGCGGTTCTAATCGGTTCACCTACTATGAACAATGGGATATTTCCTTCAATAGCAGGACTTATAGAGCTAATAAAAGGAACAAAGCTTAAAAGTAAAAAATATGCTGCTTTTGGTTGTTATGGCTGGAGTGGAGAATCTGTGAAACAAATAACTGAAGAGCTTAAAAGACATAAGCTTGAATTAGTAAACGAAGGAATTAGGGAAATGTGGAATCCCGGCCAAGATGCAATAAATAGGTGCATAGAGTTTGGAAGAAGCTTTGCAGAAAAAATAAATATATGAGGAACTTTTAGTGAATAACCCCGTCAAACTATAGTAAGTAATAATAATTATAGAAAAGAAGGGAGAATTCAAATGAAAAGATCGACTAAAATTATTGGAACATTATCTCTAACTTTAGCTATGACATCAGCTGTTTTACCAACTTATGCTTCGCTAGGACGTGAGCCCTTAGCAATAGAAAAAAGTCCTTTGATTTCTCAGGCGATTACAACAGAGAGTGATTCACTTGAGGAAAAGATTAATTATTTAAGCTACGAAGGAATTATTAAAGAGATAAATGATAATGAAGGTAGTATTTTTATTTCTTTAGTAGACCAAGCTAAGGATGAGGAGATTAAAGCGGTATTTCTTATTTCCAATGACACTATGCTTGTAGACCAATCTACAAAGAAAAATATAAAGAGTTCTGAATTAAAAGTAGGACAGAAAATAAGTGGATATTATAGAAAAGATATGCCTATGCTAATGATCTATCCTCCTAGAATCAACCCTGAGTTGGTTATTGTAGAGGATGAAGAAGGAAAAGACTTTATTAAGCATTCAAATTTTGATAAAGAACTAACAAGTGCAGATAATTATCTTAAGCTTAATATGTCAGATGAAACAATCATAACAAACCAATATGGAAAAGAATGTAGCAAGGAAGACTTATATAATGAGGATTTAGTAGTTTTCTATACTATTACAACTAGAAGTATACCAGCTCAAACAAATCCAAGTAAAATAATTGTACTTAAAAAACAATCAGATGAGGATGTAATAAATACTGATACTGATGAAGTTAAAGAAGATGTGGAAATTGCTGAAATAGTTAAGGTAGATAGTTATACTAAGGATGAAGTTATAATGGTTCCATTAAGAAAAATAGCAGAGCATTTAGGATATAAGGTTGAATGGAATAATGAAAATAGAAGTATTATTTTAATAAGAGGAAATGCTTCATTTACAATAAGTATAGGTAGAGAAGAATACGGATATAACAAAAGCCTAAGAAGATTTGAAAAAGCTCCAGAAATTAATAATGGAAAAACTTATATTCCACAATCTTTCATTGATAATTTAAAATAATTTAGAGAAGAATCTCTTAGATTTACCAACAACCTATTGGGTAAAGTAAATCTAAGAGGTTTATTTTTTGTTTTATTGCTAAAAATTCTAAGGTGATTCTGAAAATATGAGAATGCTATTAAGAAAATGAAGTGCTATAATATGCATGTATCTATTAGTACATAAAATTATAAAACACTAAAACATTCTGAGGTGACATGATGAAATTAAAGATTTTTAACGGATTTCAGCTTAAAATATTGATGGCAATGCTGATGTTAGTCGACCATATTGCTCAATTTATACCTGATATACCTATTTGGTTCCACTATTTAGGTAGAATTGTTGCACCTATATTCTTTTTTATCCTTGTTGAAGGTTTTATACATACTAGCAATAGACAGAGGTATATGAAGAGACTGTTTTTATGGGGATTTATTATGTATGGAGGTTCAAGGCTTCTAGAATTTTTGCTGCCATATGATCAAAATATTCCAAACAATATTTTTCTATCATTGGCTTCTTGTTTTGCTCTTTTATATACTATTGATCTTATCCAAAGTACTGATAATAGTATAGACAAGACTAAACTCACCATATATGCCATAATAATTGGTTTTTTATCATTATTTACAGAGGCTTCTTTTTTAGGTATAGGAATGGTTCTTATATTCTATTATTTCAGAGAAAAAAAAGTAGCTTTATCAATATCATATATTATTTTGTCCAGTATATTTATAATAGGAGATTTTTCTTACGAAAACATATTTTTGATAAACTATCAATGGATGATGGTGTTTTCGCTTCCTTTCATGCTTATGTATAATGGAGAAAGGGGAAGAAGTTTAAAATATTTCTTTTATGTTTTTTACCCTGCACATATTTGGGTATTATATATTATAGGTTATTTTTTAATCAAATAAAATTGGTTATTTTGAGCAATTGACTTTATATACCGAAGGGAAGTATTGAAGATGGACAAAGTTATAAAATTAGAAGAACTAGAATTACATCTAGATTTTTTTAAAAAAATGTATCAGACAGTAAGAATTGTTGATCCTTGTAAGAAAAAAGTAATAGATTATTATGACAATAATATGATGGAAACAGAAGGTATTTGTTATGCATATTGGAATAATAACACTTTTTGTGAAAATTGTATTTCTATGAGAGCTTATTTGAATAAAGACACAGTATTCAAGTTAGAATATGTAGAAGATAAGCTTTTCATGGTTACAGCAATGCCTATAGAGACAACAGATAGCATAGTCGTTTTAGAGCTTTTAAAAGATGTTACTAATACCATGTTCATAGATACCAGAGATTATGATAGAGCTCATGAAATCAAAAATTATATAACAAACTTAAATGAGAAGGTAGTAAAAGACAATCTAACTAATCTTTATAATAGAAGATTTATTGATGAAAGACTTCCTATAGATATCATAAAAAGTACTATTAATGAAATGCCTATATCTATTATTATGACAGATATTGACCAACTTAAAAAGATAAATGATATCTATGGGCATTTAGAAGGGGATTTGAAGGTAAAAGAGTATGGAAATATATTATCCAACTCAATTAGAGGAGGCAAGGATTGGGTAGCAAGATATGGTGGAGATGAATTCTTAATATGCCTAAATAATACAGATAATGATACTGCATATAAAATTGCTGAAAGAATAAGAAAAGACATTGAAAGTAATATTTCAGTAATGGACAATAATGAGATTAAAATTACTGGTTCTTTTGGAATATGTACTATGTATAAAGAAAATCTTACTGCTGAAGAAATGATAAGAATAGCAGATAAAAAACTCTATGAAGCTAAATGTAGTGGAAAAAATAAAGTTTTTAGATAGAGTTTCAATATACACGTAAATATTAACTAAGGATGGATAAGGATGAATACAAAAAGAATTTTCAGTTGTATAGCATTGCTAATGCTTTTCCTATTATTGGGAGGATGTTTCACTGCAAATAATGGTGAAAACCTAGGGAAAAAAGATATAACTGATTCAGAAGAAAATCAAAATCAAGAAGATATTAAACACCCTGTAGAAAAGGTAGATCCAATAAAAGAGCAAATTAAAGAAATGTCTATAGAAGAAAAGATAGGGCAAATGATTGTAGTTGGACTTGAAGGTTATACCCTTGATGATAATTCTAAAAAAATGATTGAAGAGCATTATGTCAGTGGCTTCATATTATTTAGCAAGAACATAGAAAACTCTAATCAGCTTTTGAACTTGATTAATTCATTAAAAGAAGCTAATTCAAAAAATAGAATACCACTATTCATTTCTGTTGATGAAGAAGGTGGAAGAGTCAGTAGAATGCCTAAGGAATTTAGGAAGCTGCCTACAAACAAAAAAATAGGAAAAATAAATAACAGCGAATTTTCCTACGAAATAGGAAAGATACTAGGAGAAGAATTGAAATTATTTGGATTCAATATGGACTTTGCCCCAGTTCTAGACATAAACAGCAATCCTAACAATCCTGTAATAGGCGATAGATCTTTTGGCACAAATGAAAAAATAGTAAGCAAACTTGGAGTAGAAACTATGAAAGGCATTCAATCCAAGGGAGTAGTATCAGTTATAAAACACTTCCCGGGTCATGGAGATACTTCAATTGACTCTCACATAGGATTACCATCTATAAATAATGACTTTGAAAGACTTAAAAGCTTTGAGTTTATACCTTTTGTAGATGCAATAAAAAGCGGAGCAGATGCTGTTATGATAGCACATATTTTATTGCCTAAGATAGACCCTGATTATCCTTCTTCATTATCGAAAACTATTATTACGGATATTTTAAGAGAGGATATAGGATTTGATGGAGTAGTTATTACGGATGATATGACTATGGGAGCCATAGCTAAAAACTACGAAATAGGAGATGCCGCAGTAAAGGCTGTTAATGCAGGAAGTGATATTATCTTAGTAGCACATGGCTTTGATAATGGTGTAGCTGTAATAAACTCTATAAAAGAGGCAGTAGAAAATGGAATTATATCTGAGGAAAGATTAGATGAAAGTGTATATAGAATACTAAGCTTAAAGCAAAAGTACAATATTAGTGATGATACTAAAGATACAATTGATGTTGAAGATATAAATAATAAAATTGATGAAATACTAGGAGACCACTAAAAAAGTCTATTTACGTCATCCTGAGCCCTAGTGAAGGATCTCATGTTGTATATTTGCAGATCAATCCGACTTTTCTTCTTATAAGGTTAATCACTTAGTAAGAAGGATAATCGGATTTTTTAATTATTCTTGACATTTGGGATATAAATCTATAACATAATACATAGATAATCTATGTATAGAACATCTATGTATAGGAGGTGTTAATGTGAAAATAAGCAAGGAGCTAATAAAAGGAAGTACTAGTATATTAATTTTAAGTCTTCTAAACAGACGTTCCATGTATGGATATGAGATGATAAGGGAAATTGAGGACAGATCAGAAAATATTTTTTCTTTTAAGGAAGGTACATTATATCCGCTGCTACATGCTCTTGAGAAGGAAGAAATGATTGAATCTTACTGGGAAGATACGGAAAGTAGAAGAAAGAGAAAGTATTATAGGATTACAGAAAAAGGCACGAAACTATTAGCTGAAAAAGAAAAAGAGTGGAAGACATTTACAAAGGCTGTAGAGCAGGTATTATGGGAGGGATTTACATGGGCTTAGAGGACAATAAAAGAGTAGCTGATTTTCTCACAAAGGTTTGCGGTAAAATTAGAAATAAAAAGCTACATAGCGAAATAAAATTTGAGTTTTTAAATCATATAGAAGAGCTATATGAAATGAATATACGAAAAGGAATGTCTGAAGACATGGCTATAGATGAAGCCTTGAAGTATATGGGCGATGGAGATATAGTTGGAAGGAACCTTAATAAAATACATAGTCAATGGCCAGATTGGGCAATTATTGGAGGAACAGCTTTATTAGCCATATTTGGTGTTGTTCTTATGTACTTAATTGAAGCCAACGGAGCATTGCATCGAAATCCAGGTATATTTAAGGATACAATATTTCACGTGTTTCTAGGATTTGTAGTATTATTAGGCTTTAATCTATTTGATTATAGAATATTAAAAAGATATTCTAAATATATTTATGGTGCAACTATTATAGCATGGTTATTTTTTATAAACACAGGAGTTTATGTTGCTGGAGGACTTTATCTTCAAGTAGGTAAAGTCAGTTTAAGCTTTATGGCCATAGTGATAGTTCCTTTAATTATTTCCTTAGCAGGTTTATTTGATGGTTGGGACTGGAATGATAAGAAAAAGCTTATAATTGCAGCAGGCATAGTACTAGTTCCTGTATTTCTGTTTTTAAAAACATCTTCAATGGCATATGTAATAGTTTACCTTGTTTCTGTTTTGCTAATTCTTTTTACATCTGGCTTAGAAATAAAGCAAGTTATACCTGTGTTTGCATTAGCTTGCGCTGCTAGTGTATTTTTTCTAGTACAAAGACCATATATTCTTAGAAGAGCACTAATTTTTATTAACCCTTCGAAAGACCTTAAAGGTGGCGGCTGGCTAAACGTTCAAATGGATAAGCTTATAAAATCAGCAGGACTTTTCGGAAATGGATTTGACTTTGACCCAATGGTTTTTCCTAATATTAATACAGATTTTGTATTTACTTATGTTATCTATACCTTTGGATGGCTAATAACTGGAATCTTAGTAGCAGAAATTGCTCTTTTTATAATAAGAATGATAAAAGGCATGAGTAAAGTAGAAGATAACTACGGCAAACTTATAGCAGTAGGATTTATTGGAATATTTTCAACAAGATTCATTTGGAATATTTTTATGACATTAGGGCTGCTACCTATAACAGGCTTACCATTTCCGTTTTTAAGTTATGGGGGAACGCAGCTTGTTATGGATATGATGATGGTAGGGTATTTGTCTAATATTTATAGAAGAAAAGAGAAGACTTATTCTGAAACCGTGATATAAATATAGTAGCTTCATATTAGATATAGGGAAAGATTCATTTAAAAAATAAAGAAGCTTAATAAACTGATGAATGATTGCAAGAAAGACTTTGCATATAGTTCATCAGTTTTTAGTTTTTGTAAGAAAAATAAAGTTGTGAATAGGAATGATTTGTGGGAATATATAATTAAAGATCAAAGAATGTGGGGTGTGGGTGTGGATTTAATATTATTTAATGGCAAAATTCATACAATGGATTTAACTAATCCAAGAGCAGAAGCCGTCGCTATTAAAGGAGATAAAATAATTAGAGTAGGAAGCAATGAGGAGATACTATCTATTAGAGGCAAGAATACTAGAGTAATAGACCTAAAAGGGAAAGTACTAGTTCCTGGCTTCAATGACAGCCACATGCATCTATTGGGTTTTGGGTGTTTTTTGAACATGGTAGATTTAAGTAGCTGCATCTCAATAGATGATATAATTGAAAAAACTAAAGGATTTATAAAAGAAAAGAATATAGATAAAGGTATGTGGGTACGAGGAAGAGGTTGGAATCATGATTATTTTGAAACAGAAAAAAGATTTCCAACTAGACATGATCTAGATAAAATATCTACAGAACACCCAATAGTATTGACTAGAGCCTGCGGACATATTTGTGTGGCAAATAGCAAAGCCATGGAACTAGCAGAAATAAATAAGAAAGCAAAACAGGTAGAAGGAGGACATTTTGATATAGATGAGGCAGGGGAGCCACTAGGAATATTTAGAGAAAATGCACTAGACCTAGTATATGAGAAAATGCCAAGTCCTAAATCTGATGAAATAAAAGAACTGCTAAAAAGTGCTATATCCTATGCAAATAGCAAAGGCTTGACATCAGTTCAAAGTGATGATTTTGGTTCTATACCAGGGTTTGGTTTTAAAGAAGTCATACAAGTCTACAAGGAATTAAGTGAAAGTGGAGAGCTCAAACTTAGAGTTTATGAACAATGCTTGTTACCAGAAATAGAAATGATTAATGAATTTATAGAGGCAGGATACACTACAGGTCATGGAAATGAAATGTTTAAAATAGGGCCTCTAAAACTTTTAGGAGATGGGTCTTTAGGAGCTAGAACTGCGGCATTATGTAAGCCATATGAAGACGATCCTTCTACTACAGGTATTCTTGTGTTTACTCAAGAAGAGTTAGACAAATTAGTAAAAACAGCCCATAACAAAGGGATGCAGGTTGCAATCCATGCCATAGGAGACAAGATTATGTATATGGCCCTCGAATCTATAGAAAAAGCCTTAAAAGAAAATCCTAGATCAGATCATAGACATGGAATTGTTCATTGTCAAATAACTAATAATGAGCTAATAAATAGATATAAGGAATTAGATGTAACTGCTTATATACAACCTATTTTCTTGCATTATGATATCCACATAGTTGAAGACAGACTTGGAAAAGATAGAGCAAAAAGCACTTATGCTTTTAAGACTATGCTGGACAGAAATATCCATATAGCCTTAGGTACTGATTGTCCTGTAGAACCACTAGACGTTATGCCTTCTATATACTGTGCTGTAACTAGGAAAGACTTAAAAGGATATCCAGAGAATGGGTGGCTGCCTGAGGAAAAACTTACAGTAGAAGAAGCAGTTTATAACTATACAATAGGAAGTGCATATGCTTCATTTGAAGAAAATATAAAAGGTTCTATAACAGAAGGTAAGCTAGCAGATATGGTTGTATTATCTGAGAATATTTTTGAAGTTGAACCAGACACTATTAAAGACATAGTAGTAGATATGACTATTTTGGGTGGAAAGATAGTCTATCAAATTATGTAAATGAAATATTAGTTTTTGTAAATTTTTGTCCCTTGAAAAATTACAAATTATTAAGATTAAAAAGGAAATTTTGGGTATATAAAATATATGGTAGGTAAAAATCTATATGTTTATTTAATAATTCCAATAATATATAATATCAAATAGAGATATTATTAAAAAACAGTAAAATTTGTAGTTTTATTTTTGTACGAATTATCGCTATATAATGAATTAAATTTAAGGAGGTTAAAAATGGGACGTAAAATTAGTGAAAAAGTAACCTATGTAGGAAAAATCGACTGGGAGCTTAGGACTTTTCATGGTGAAGAGTTATCTACACATAGAGGATCTTCTTACAATTCATATTTAATTCGTGATGAAAAGAATGTTCTTATTGATACAGTTTGGCTTCCATTTGGTAAAGAATTTGTTGAAAATTTGAAAAAAGAAATTGATTTAAAAGATATTGATTATATCGTAATAAACCATGGAGAAATAGACCATAGTGGAGCACTTGTAGAACTTATGAAGGAAATACCAGATACACCCATTTATTGTACAGCTAACGGAGTAAAATCACTTAGAGGTCATTATCATCAAGACTGGAATTTTGTAGAGGTAAAAACAGGTGACGAGTTAGATATTGGTAGCAGCAAGCTAAAATTTATTGAAGCAAGAATGCTTCATTGGCCTGATACAATGTTCACTTATATGACAGGAGAAAATATATTATTTAGTAATGATGCCTTTGGACAGCATTTTGCATCTGAGAATCTATTTAACGATTTAGTAAATAAATCAGAATTATATTATGAAGCAATGAAATATTATGCTAATATTCTTAATCCATTTAATCCAATGGTTAAGAAAAAAATAGACGAAGTACTAGGTTTTAATCTACCAATAGATATTATATGTACTAGCCATGGTATCATATGGAGAGATAATCCATCACAGATTATCGAAGAATACATGAAATGGGCTGATAACTATCAAGAAAATCAAATAACCATTCTTTATGATACTATGTGGGATGGGACTAGAAGAATGGCTGAAGCTATAGCAGAAGGAATACAATCTATTGACAACCAGGTTACGATTAAGCTATTCAACATTTCAAAGTCAGATAAAAATGACATCCTAACAGAAATATTTAGATCAAAGGCTATTCTAGTAGGATGTTCTACAGTTAATAAAGGAATAATGTATGGCACAGCAGGTATTTTAGAAATGATGAAGGGCTTAGGATTTAAAAATAAAAAGGCAGCAGCCTTTGGATGCTATGGCTGGAGTGGAGAGTCTGTAAAAGTAATTACTGAAGAGCTTAAGAAAGGCGGATTTGAAGTAATAGATGATGGCATAAGAGAACTATGGAATCCTAGTGCAGATGCTTTAGAGAGATCTAGAGAGTTTGGAAAGGGATTTGTTTCAAAGTTATAATATAGTATAGTTAAACATTGATAAATTAAAGGAACTGCCTAAAAATGAATCGGAAATCATTTGAAGATAGTTCCTTTTTTCTTTTCATTAGTCCATTAAAAAAAATATTGCAAATAAAACTTTAAAGTGATACTATTTAATTGTAAAAAAATTAACAGAGTTTAAACAATTTAATAATGATTTGAGTGAAGAGTGAAGAGTGAAGAGTGAAAACAGCTAATTAATTTTTCGTTAGCTATCGCTGCTTCATTTTTTTTTGAAAAAAATGAAGCATTTTTAAAATTATACCAAGGAGGAAGTTAGCTTGAAAAGGCAAAGAAACATAAGAGGATGGTATATTGTTGCTATTAGTTCACTTGTAGGTTGTACTATGGCATCATTTGTTTCACAATTTTCCATGACTGTAAATCAATTATCTATAAAACTAGGAGTGTCACAGGAAATTCTTTTGTTTAGTGATATATTAAAATCTTTAACGATTGTTTTAGGTATGTTATCATCAGGAATCATATATGAAAAACTGCACTTGAAAAAAACATTTATTTTAGCAGCTGCTTTTATGATTGTGCCGCAATTTATAATGCCATATTCTCCAAACATACAAGTCCTCATTATTTTAAAAATAATACAAGGATTTTCTACAGTTATTTTTCCTGTTTTTATTCTAAATATTATTGATTGGGTAGATAAAGAGCAAACAGGATTTGCAACAGCAGTATTTAATGGTCTATTTTATGGTGGTAGTGGCATAGGAGCAGTTATATCTGGATATGTTATTCCTAGAATGGGCTGGGAGGCTTCCTATTTTGTACTAGGAATAATTAGCTTGATATTTAGTATTATATGGTTATTAACTGTACATGAAAAGCCTAAAAATATTTCTAATAGGGTTATAGAAGACAATATAAAGACTCATAC
>CAZUFW010000025.1:30828-35326 GCA_964619895.1 uncultured Clostridia bacterium
GCCAGAAACTTGGCTTCTAATTATTAGTCTTTTAGGCAGCACTTGGTCGATACAAGCTGTAGCTGCAGATATGCCTATATTTGGAGAATATAATGGTTATGGTGTAGAGGATATTGGAAAGATCATGGCGTCTACAGCTATTGGAGCTATTATTGCTTCACTAGTTTCGGGGAAGGTTTCTGATTATTATGCGTTAAATAGAATAAACAAATCATCTTCAAGAATAAAAATAATGATGTTAAGCTCTATCATAACATTTATTTCTTCATTACTATTAAATATATTAGATTTAAAAAATTACAATTTATTTTATACATTAGTTTTATTATTATCATTTGGTGGGGCTTGGGGGTTAGGAGCATTTTATTCTATATTACCAGAACTATTTAGTGATGAAATGATGAAGATTGCTCCTGGATTTACAGGCGGAATAGCAGATATTTCTGTACCCTTATCTCCTTTTGTTGTAGGTATTGTATTTGGCTCAAGAGGCAAATGGGGATTAGCCTGGATGAGTTGTTCAACTATGAGTATGCTAAGTTTGCTAGCGTGTGTTATTTTATTAATTAGAAATAAAAATAAGAGAAAGCATATAACTACAATATCGTAAGTTATTAAATCATAGAAAGAAAGGATTAATCAAAAAAACAATCGAAATTAATCGAAAAATGTATTGCATAGTAAAAATAAATTTGATATTATTAAAATAAAGTTAAAATAGTAAATTCTATAAATAACAATTTAATAATGATTTGAGTGAAGAGTGAAGAGTGTAAAAAACATTGGTAAACTATACTACCAGTGTAACTTGTTCGCTCTTTTTTTGTTTTTAAAAATTCAATCACTTATTATACAAAAATAGGACAAGACTAAACTACAAAAAGCCATGAAACAACATACTACAGAAAATCGTTTTCCTTTTGAACACTAAATAGTGAAAAAAACTAAAAGTTTAATAAAAACAAAATATTAACTTTTAGATCATATAGATTAAGGTTTTATCATGAAAACACTATATGAAAGGGGTTCTTTATATGTCAAGTAATGTAAATGTTTCAACTGTATCTAACAGTTTAGGTGTTTGGATATGTGCTTTAATAGCTGTATCTGTGATTTTAGTTCAATCAATTCTTTATGTGAGATTAGCTTTTAAAAATGCCGAGAAGGTTGGATTAACAAAACAGCAATGCATAAAAGGACTAAGAAGCGGAATGATCAGTTCTATTGGGCCATCAATATCTGTATTTGTTGTAGTGTTTGGTATGGCAGCGGTAATAGGAGGGCCATTGACTTGGATGAGATTATCAATGATTGGCAGCTCTGCTACTGAACTTAGTGCTGCACAAGTTGGTGCACAAACTCTTGGTTTAGAACTTGGATCGCCAGATTATGATTTGACTGCCTTAGCTACTTCCTGGTGGACTATGTCAGTTAATGGCTTAGGTTGGCTACTAGTGGTAGTCTTATTTACTCATAGAATGGAGAAGTTAAGGCAGAAAATTGGTGGAGGAGATTCTAAGTGGGTTTCAATATTAGCTGCAGCAGCAACATTAGGACTGTTTGGATACTTATCTGCTCCGAATATACTAGTGGGTGGAGGAAAACTTGCAGCTGTTTTAGGAGGAGCATTATCTATGGCTTTTTTAAGTAAGTTATCAAAAAATATAAACTGGCTTAAAGAGTATGCCTTAGGTTTTGCATTGATAATTGGTATGGTAGCTGGAACTATAATTGGATAGGAGGAAATAATATGAGCGAGAATACAAATGCTAATAGCATTTCAAACAATTCGGATTTTAATCAAACATGGGTAAGACCATCGATAAAAATTGGAATAATTACAGTAAGCCTAGCAATGATTTTTTCTTTTTTGCCTAATATATATTTGTATATTAAATATGGAGTTTTTCCACCTCTGTCTGTAGCATTAAGATCTTGGTTAAGCGTAGCAACTATATTTGGAGCATTTTATTTTGTAGAACCATTTTCATATTACCCAATCCTTGGAATGACGGGATCATATATAGGAATTTTATCAGGCAATATATCTAATGTGAGATTACCTGCATCTGCAACTGCTCAAGCCGCAGTAGGCGTTAAAACTGGAAGCAAGCAAGGTGAAATTATCTCTACTTTAGGTATTGCAGGATCAGTTATTACTAATCTATTTTTCTTAACTATTGCAGTACTGGCTGGCTCATCAATATTAAATATATTGCCAAGTTCAGTAAAAGTGGCTTTTGAGTTTTATACTTTACCAGCAATCTTTGGTGCTTTATATGGCCAATTTGCTGTTCAACAACCTAAAATAGCAATATTTGCTTTACCTTTATCCATCGTAGTCATTAAATTTACTTCTGCACCTACATGGTTAGCAATCATTATTGCAATTTTCGGCAACATACTTATATCTAGGTTACTTTATAAAAAAGGTATTTTAAAATAATAGAATTTAGTATTTTATAAACGGAGGATGATATCAATGAAAGAAAGACTAAAAGAAAGTTTAAAAGAATTGACTAGTTTAATTGGAGTGTCAGGAAGTGAACAAGAAGTAGTTAAATATATGAAAGAAAAGCTAGAAAAATATGCTGATGAAGTAATAGTAGATCCTAATGGTAACGTCATAGCAATAAAAAATGGTAAGAAACCTGGTCCTAAACTAATGATAGCTGCTCACTCTGATGAAATAGGATTTAGTGTTAAAAATATATTACCTAATGGATTTGTTTTATTTAACAAAATTGGAACAGCATCAGATAAAGTATTAGAGGGAAGAAAGGTTTTAATAAAAGGCAGTATACCTGGAATTATCGGAATTAAACCAGGACATTTACAAACACCTGAGGAAACAAAAAAAGTTAACTCTAGTAAAGAATGTTATATTGATGTTGGGGCTTCATCAAAAGAAGAAGTAGAGAGTTTAGGGATTCGTGTAGGTGATCCAATTGGATACAGAAGTGATTTTATGGAAATGGCCAACAAGGATTATATCTGTACAAAATCCATTGACAACAGAATGAATTGCGCAATATTAATTGAATTATTTAGACAAATTAAAGATGTGGAATTTGAAGGAACTGTTTATGGTGTTGCTACAGTTCAAGAAGAAACTGGAATGAAGGGTGCCTTCATGGTTGGAAACAGGATAGAGCCTGATTATGCTATAGTAATAGATACTATACCATCAGGTGATACACCAGATGTTAATGCAGAAAGAGATTTACCTATATACTTGGGTAAAGGGCCAGCATGCGTTATAGCCGATGGAGTATTATTTGGATTATTATTTACTTATTCTCATCCAAGTGTGATTGAAATTATAGAAGAGCAGGCAAAAGCAGCAGGTGTAAATGTTCAATATACAACATTAGTAGGAGAAGGATATGCAACAGATGCAGCACGTTTATCTTTTGCTGGAAAAGGAATACCATGCGCTATGCTAGTTGTTCCTAGGAGATACTCACATTCTCCAGTTGAGCTAGTTAATATTAATGATGCTTTAGGTTCACTTGCAATATTAGAGAACATAGTTAAACAAAATGGTAAAAAAGAAATAAAATTCATTTAATAACTATAAATTTATGAAGTTAGAGAAATTAATTGATGACTTTATATTAAGGTATATAATAGAGAGTAAATACAGAAGGAAATAATTATTAGAGTGGAGAGTGAGTAGTATGAAGAATGATAAACAATTTCCTTATTCAGTCAATGAAAATGATTGTATAGAGAAAGTAGCAGTTTTACTCGCGTTAACAAGCAGTAGAGAAGAAGAAGAATACTATAGAAATATGTTTAATGAGCAAGGCTATTCCTGCGTAGTGACAGGAGCAGCTGGAGTAGATTATGACTTAAGAAAGAAAATAGTTAACTCTACTGTTGGAGCATGCTTAAACTCAAAACTAATTGAAAAAGACTCAAAACAGGCACATGCTTTAGTTCATGCTACTGTTGAGGCCTGTTATAGCATTAAATTAGATGTATCTCTGTGTCAGAGCTTCCAGCTTAAAATAGCAATAGTTAAAAAAGATGATTGGATCGCTGTAGCCATTTTTGGAGACATGGCAATACACATGTTATCAAATCATAAGACCGTTGGACTAGGAGTAATGCATTTTTAGTTAAACTAATATATAGTTTAAGTTTCTAAAAAATCTTAGTAATCGTTGGAATAATGAATACTATTGATTCTAGCATTGTAAAAGTCCATACATCTAAAGCTATTGAGGAGTTTACACAGCAATATAGTTTGAGTTACGAGCTTGCTTATTTATAGTTTCCTAACCACTATTTTTGTTGTAGTAAACTCCTTATTTTTGCTTTAAAATCACTGAGATTATTTTTGCAATAGTATGCTACCATTTATTGTCGATAAAAAAATAGTAGAGTTGTTATTTTAATAAGCTTAATTGATTATTTGATTTAGAGGGAGGGTCTTTAATGGCAAATAGCAAGCTAGAACAGCTACGTTTAGCTAAAGAAAAAATAGCTGAAG
>CAZUFW010000026.1:0-34951 GCA_964619895.1 uncultured Clostridia bacterium
TCCTACTATAATACCTACAATAAGAGGAAATGCAAAATCTTTTATTGCATCAACTCCGAAAATATATAGCGTAACTATGGCAATTAAAGTAGTAAATGAAGTATTAATTGTTCTACTTAATGTTTGCATTATACTTGTGTTAATAATGTTATCGTATTTATCTTTTTTCATAAGTTTTAGATTTTCACGAATCCTATCAAAAACTACTATTGTATCGTTTATTGAGTAACCTACAATTGTTAATATTGCAGCTACGAAGGAGCTATCTAGCGGAATATTGAACACAGCATAAACAGCTAAAACAACTAAAGTATCATGAACTAATGCAATAATAGCAGCCAAACCAAACTTAACTTCAAATCTAAATGAAATATATATAAGCATACCAATTGTAGCTACTATTACCGATAATAAAGCTTTCCTTTGAATTTCACTACCAATAGCAGGACCAAATTTTTGTGATTGTATAAGGGCATCATCTTTAAGTCCATACTCTTCTTTAAACTTTGCAAACACTTCATTTCTTTCTTGGTTGTTTAAGTCAAGGGTAGATTTAATAATTACCTGTTCTTTATTCTCACCAGCATGAATTATACTTGCTTTTGTATCAAAGGTGTCAGTAATTTTTCTAATATCTTCAACTGGGACAGTTTTTCCTAAATTTATTTGCATCAAAGTTCCACCTGTAAAATCTAAACCATAGTTTAGTCCGGTAGAAAGTCCATAAATAAGACCAAATACTATGACTAAAGCTGATAATATGAAAAATATATTTCTATTTTTAATAAAATTCACAATGTTTCCCCCCTTACGCACCATAGAATTTCGTATTTTTAACTAAATTTGTTCCAACAAATAGCTTTAACAAGAACTTTGTTATGAAAACTGCTGTAATCATTGATGCTATTATACCAATAATCAATGTTACTCCAAAGCCTTTGATTGGGCCACTTCCAAAATAATATAATACTAAACCTGCAATAAGGGTTGTAATATTTGCATCTAGTACACTTGATAATGCTCTTTTAAAACCACTATCAATTGAAGTTCTAAGGGTTTTTCCTGCCCTTAATTCTTCTTTTATTCTCTCATAAATAACTACGTTTGCGTCAACGGCCATTCCTATTGAAAGAATTAATCCTGCAATACCTGGTAAACTTAGCTTTACTCCTAATGCTATCATAATTCCTAACACTAGCAAAACATATATAGTTAAAGCAATATCTGCAATAAGCCCTGGTATTCTATACATTATAAACATAAATAAGAATATAAGAATTAAACCTATTGCACCTGCATAAATGCTTCTGTCTAGGGATTCAAGTCCAAGTGTTGGCCCAATAGTAGATGTTTGAACTTCCTTAAGCTCAACTGGCAATGCACCAGCTCTAATTAAAGTCGCTAGTTCACTTGCACTTTTAACATCAAATCCTCCCTCAATAACTGCTTTTCCATCATTTATAGCTGTCCTTACAACTGGGCTTGAAATAACCTTGTCATCTAATACTATGAAAATAACTTTATCTTGTGCTGCAGTTTTAGATGCTAACCTTGAAGTAGCCTCTGCAAAGCTTTCAGCCCCTTCTTTGTCAAATTCTAGAGAAACAACAGGTTCTTCTGCTCCCGTACTTGATTTTTGAAAAGCAACATCTGATTTCTTAACATTTTTTCCTGTAACTACTACATTCCCTTCTGGATCAACAAATTGAAGTTGAGCAGTTTTACCAATCAAATCAATAGCTTGTTGAGTATTTTCCAAACCTGCAAGCTCTATTCTTATTCTCTTACTTCCTTCTCTAACAATATTAGGTTCAGATACTCCTAAACCGTCTACTCTTTGTCTTATTGTTGCTATTGCTTGGTCCATTTTTTTATCCAATTCTTGGCCTGTATCGTTAGTTTGAGCTTCTAATAATACATAAGCTCCACCTGCCAAGTCAAGTCCTAAGCCAATTTTTTCTCTTGCAGCAGGAATCTTAGTCTTTCCTAAAGTAATACCATTTATAGAGCCATATGCTACAGCCCCAACTAATGCAATTATTAAGATAAAAACAATTGTATTCTTAAGGTTCATTATTTCATTCTCCCTTCTATCTTCATAAAATCTATTATACAACTTTAAATACTTTTACGTCAACACTGAGGCAGTATTCATCATTTTTTGTGCTTTTCCGCATATTTTACATAATCTACTGCTGACTGTTTCAATTGCTCAATTTCATCATTAGTTAAGTCACGAACTACTTTAGCAGGAGAACCTAATACTAATGAACCTGAAGGAATTCTTTTTCCAGGAGTAACAATGCTACCAGCACCAATTAATACATTATCTTCTATTTCTGCACCGTCTAGTATAATTGCTCCCATGCCAACGAGCACATTATTTCCTATTTCGCAGGCATGTACAATAGCTTTATGTCCAACTGTTACATAATTGCCTATTTTAGTGCTATGTTCCCTACTTATGTGAATAACTGTACCATCCTGAATATTAGTATAGTTCCCAATAGTAATTGAGTTCTCGTCTCCTCTTAAAACACAGTTATACCATATACTTGTGTATTCCCCAATGCTTACTTTCCCAATTACCTCTGCACTTTTAGCTATAAAACAGCTTTCATGTATGCTGGGTTTTATTCCTTGGTATTCAATTATCATTAGCCTTCCCCCTAGCCTATATTGGCAGCAATTGACACTGCACACTCAATTCTCTTTTTCTCCATTTCGCATCCTATAGAATATGGTTTATTTATATCTCCATTAAAGTTATATGCATTGGCATGACATCCACCACTACAATAGAACTTAGCCCAACAGTTTTTGCAATCTTCTTTTGAATATACATTTGCGCTTTTAAACTTATCTCTAAGTGCTGTATTTGTTATACCTGTATCTACATCCCCCATTTTAAAATCTGTGTTTCCCACAAACTGATGGCAAGGATATAATTCTCCCTCTGGTGTAACTGCCATATATTCTACACCTGCTCCACATCCTACTACTCTTTTAACAAAGCATGGTCCATGATCTAAGTCTATCATAAAATGGAAAAAATCAAATCCTTTTCCTTCTTCGTGTAGTTTAATATATTCTTGAGATAGTTCCTCATATTCTTTCAGGATCACAGGTAAATGCTCCTCTAATAAAGCATAGTTCTGCTCTGGCTTTGCTACTACAGGCTCTACTGATATGCTATTAAATCCTTCATTATAAAGGCTAATTACATCTTTCCCAAAGTCTAAGTTCTTGCTTGTAAAAGTCCCTCTGACATAGTATGATTTTTTACCTCTTAGCTTAACAAACTCTAAAAACTTTGGAGTTATAATATCATAACTTCCTTGTCCATTTACAGTTGGTCTCATGTTATCATTAACTTCTTTTCTACCATCTAGGCTTAGAACAACATTGTCCATATTTTCATTTATAAAATCCATTTTTTCTTTATCTAAAAGTACTCCATTTGTAGTAATTGTAAATCTGAATACTTTATTATGTTTCTTTTCTAACTCTCTTCCATAACTCACAAGTTGCTTTACAACATCAAAATTCATCAAAGGCTCTCCACCAAAAAAGTCCACCTCTAAATTTTTTCTGTTTCCAGAATTCTGAATCAATAAATCCAACGCTTTTTTCCCTACTTCAAAAGGCATAATAAGCCTGTCTCCGTGAAAATCACCTTGAGAAGCGAAGCAATACTTGCATCTAAGATTACAGTCATGCGCAACATGCAAACATAATGCCTTAACAATGTTGTCCTTATTGTATTCTATTTTGTTCATTTTTGCTTCTTCACTAAACAATAGTCCATTGTCTACTAACTCCTGAATTTCTTTAAATGCCTCAACTATTGCCCCATCATCATATTTATGATTCAAAGTATTTTTTATTTTATCTTGATCTTTCTCTTGATAAAAATCTATAATATCCCATACTAAATCATCTACAACATGAACAGAACCACTATTAATATCTAGTATTAATTTTTTATTATTTAGTTCAAATTTATGAATCATATTGACCTCCTATTATTTTAAAACGTTCTATATTATTAAATAATTTAAACTATCAAGGGTTCATTAGTCAAATTAAAAAGTAGTGGTTGCCCACTACTTTTTATGTAACAACAACTTATTTTTCACACTTCTGATTTCCTACTGTACAAGAAGTCTTACATGCTGACTGGCATGATGTTTGACATTCTCCACATCCATGATTAGCAATAGTATTCTTTAGATTACGTCCAGTAATAGTTTTGATGTGCTTCATTCTAATGCCCCCTTAAAAAAATTCTATTTATAATTAACATATTGATTATAACATAATAGTTTTGCTAAATAAAGGGTTATTTTATGTTTATGCCTATCATACCTCCTATACAACCAGTTGCTATAGCTATAATCCCTTTTATTAATAAATATTTATCTACTATAAATCCATTGACAAATAGCACGCCCAGCGAAAAAATTATAAAGAAATATAATATTCCTACTAAGCCCCCACTTAACCATCCTTTGCTATTAACTTTTCTCGAAATAAAAATAGCTCCAGAAGTAATTCCTATAATCATAATAATTGAATTTATTAACGGTATAATTTCTTCGGATAGCTTTGTAAAAGTTAATATAAGAGTAAATAATAATATAAGTATAATAGTGAATATTAGTCCTATAATTGTACCTCTTATAATATCTATAAAGTAGTTTGAACTATTCTGATTTTTTAAATAACCCATAACTCCACCTCCTATATCCTTAATCAATATTTATGCTATAAGTGGCATATTATTACAAAAAACAAAAAAGATCCTCTCAGTTATTATTAATAACATAACTAAGAAAATCTTTTTACTCCATAGTTTTAAAATAGTATGTAATTTCTATTCTTCTGGTGTTTCTGATGATTGAACATTACCTATAGCCCATTTAGCAATGTTAAATCTTGTTTTGTCGGATCCTACTTCAATTGTTATTACCTCATCTTTAATCTTGACAATTTTACCGTAGATTCCACCAATAGATAATATCTCGTCTCCAACTTTTACGCTATTTCTCATCTCTCTAATCTTTTTATCTTTTTTCTGTTGAGGTCTAATGATAAAGAAATAAAAGATAGCTAGGAATAATACTGGAAGCATCATAGTTGATAATAAACTACCACCTTGAGCAGCAGCCCCTAATAATATGAATTCTTTCAAGATAGTCCCTCCTTTCCTCATTTAGTATTCTACACTTTTATTGTAAATCCTTTATTTTTTATTTGTTATAACCATATTTATTATAGAATTCTTCTTTATACTGCAGAAGCCTATCCTCTTTAATAGCTTGCCTAATGTTCTCCATAAGTTTAATAAGGAAATATACATTATGTATAGTAGCTAATCTAGCACCTAAAATTTCATCTACATTGAAAAGGTGTCTTATATATGCTCTAGTATAGTTTTTACAAGCATAGCAATCACATTCTGGGTCAAGGCTTGTAAAATCTCTTGAATATTTTGCATTCCTTATAACAACCTTTCCACGACTTGTAAGCACAGTTCCATTTCTAGCTATTCTAGTTGGCAATACACAATCAGCCATATCTATGCCTCTAATCACTGCCTCGAATAAATAATCAGGGCTACCAACTCCCATAAGATATCTAGGCTTTTCTCTAGGTAATAAAGTTACAGTGTGATCTATCATCTCACACATTAGTTCAGCAGGCTCACCTACGCTTAATCCTCCTACTGCATATCCTGGAAAATCTAAGTCAATAATTTCCTTTGCACTTTGCTCTCTTAAGTCTTTATACATTCCACCTTGAACTATACCAAATAGAGCCTGAGTATCTGGGTTTTTGTTAGCTTCCTTACATCTCTTTGCCCATCTTGTAGTTCTCTCTAATGATTTTTTTACATAGTCCCAATCACTTGGATAAGGAGCACATTCATCAAAAGCCATCATTATATCAGACCCTAAAGAATTTTGAATTTCAATAGATTTTTCTGGGCTAATAAAGTGTTTGGAGCCATCGATATGGGACCTAAATTCCACACCTTCTTCTGTTATTTTTCTTAAATCTCCTAAACTAAAAACTTGAAATCCTCCACTATCTGTTAGTATGGGCTTATCCCAATTCATAAACTTATGAAGCCCTCCTGCTTCTTCAATAAGATCATGCCCTGGTCTTAAATATAAGTGATAAGTATTGCCTAAAACTATTTGAGCACCTAAGTCTTTAAGCTCTTCAGGCGTCATTGTCTTTACGGTAGCTCTAGTGCCAACTGGCATAAATATAGGTGTTTCAATAACTCCATGTGGAGTATATATCTTACCTAATCTAGCCTTGCAATCGCTGGCTTCTTTAATTAATTCGTATCTAAATACCATTATTTCCTCCTAATAGTTTCAATTTCTATAGTATTACTGTTTTTTTACTTAATAAACATAGCATCACCAAAGCTAAAAAATCTATATTCTAATTTTATTGCCTCATCATATGCTCTTAAAACATTCTCTCTCCCAGCTAAAGCACTTATTAACATTATTAATGTAGATTCTGGCAAATGAAAATTAGTAATTAAATTGTCAACAATTTTAAATTTATATCCTGGGTAGATAAATATATTAGTCCAACCACTTTGGGATGTTATTTCGCCCTGTTCATTACTTGCAGACTCAATTGTCCTCACTGAAGTAGTTCCCACTGCAATAATTTTGCCCCCTGCTCTTTTAGTGTTATTTATTAAAGCTGCTGAGCTTTCATCTATTTCATAATACTCATAGTGCATATCGTGCTCTTCAATATTTTCAGCCTTTACAGGTCTAAATGTTCCTAACCCAACATGAAGAGTTATATAAACAATGTTAACACCCTTCTCTTTAATCTTTTGTAGCAAAGATTCTGTAAAATGCAATCCTGCAGTAGGAGCTGCAGCAGAGCCTTCCTTTTTTGCATACACTGTTTGGTACCTTTCTTTATCATCTAGTTTTTCTTTGATATAAGGCGGAAGTGGCATTTCACCAAGTTTATCTAATATTTGCTCAAAAACCCCATCATATTTAAACTCTATTATCCTTGTACCACCGTCTTTAATTTCTAAAATCTGACCTTCCATTATTCCATCGCCAAAGTCAAATATTGCACCAGGTTTAGCTTTTTTCCCCGGTTTTACCAAGGTCTCCCATCTGTCCTTGCCTATTCTTTTCAATAACAAAAATTCAACACTGCTTCCTGTGTCTTTTCTATGTCCAAACAATCTTGCTGGAATTACCCTAGTATCATTTAATACTAAACAATCTCCTTTATTTAGATATTGTAATATATCTGAAAAAAATCCATGTTCAGTTTTTCCTGTTTTTTTGTCCAAAACTAGTAATCTAGAGCCTTCTCTATTCTCTATTGGAACCTGTGCAATAAGCTCTTCTGGTAAATCAAAGTAAAAATCTTCTTTCTTCATTATTATCATCCTCTACTTAACTTTTGCTCCAGTATAATAATACTCTAAAATTTGTATGTAATTATAGCCTAGTTCAGCCATTTTTTTAGCTCCCCATTGGCTCATGCCAACACCATGGCCCCATCCTTTGCCGCTAAATACATATTTTCCAACATTATCTGAATTATTGTTTTGTATTTTATTTGATATTTCATAATTATTTGAACCATCGGTTACCTTAATACCTTTAGATGCTGCTGTAGAATCTAGAGTATACAAGCCTTCTGAGGTCAATACTGTAGCATTATCTATTGATTGCTTTACAATGTTTCCATTGCTCATATTGTAGATATAAATATCTTGCAAAGAATAGTTGCCATTTTCTCCATAAAATTTTACTTCAAATAATGTACTCTTTATATTTGAAGCTCCAAAAACTTGTCTTGTTCTTTCCTTCTTTAATACTTCAGTTCTAATTGTTCCCTTAATCATCAATTCTAGTACTCTTCCATTTGGAGAAACAGATGTAACTTGAACATCAGTTATATAACCAACATCTAAGCCAATCTCAATAAGCTTGTTCCTTATTTCTTCCTCACTAATAGCAAATTGCCATGAATCATAAGGAGAACCTAAAGAAAAATCATCTTTCACTCCTCTAAGGTATGGTATAGCATTACTCCATACATTTTCACTATCTTCAGTGTATCCCCCACTATAAGAATGATAAAAAGTATTTACTAGCTTGTTATCATACATTAAAACACTTCCATTAGTTTCGTCTACTGCCCTGTTAGTCATTATATTCTCCGAATTATACCCTCCATATACTTGACAATGTTGAGTATCACATAGTCCATATCCTTCAGCACTATGCTTATTCAGATTTAATAAAGTGTAGTTCTTGGCTGCTATTGCTTGAGCTTTCAAAGCCTCTAAAGGCCAACCAGAAAACATTTCTTTAGGAACAACTCCATATAAATAATGCTGAATCTTAACATGGTTTATTACTATCAGCTCATCTTCTTTTCTGGAAAAAGTAATAAAATCTCTGTAACTTGAATCTTCAACTTTAATTAAGCCTTCACCTTGCGGGAGCAAGGAAGACAAATGTATGTCTTGATTTTTTTCAAACATCAGCACTATTTCATTATTTATATTTGATAATGTGATTCTGTTTTTATTATCTTTGACAATATCGGTTAAACCATTAAAATATTTGCCATACTTGTCTGCTTCCTCCAGAGCCATACTTTCACTTGGAAATTGACCTATCCAGACTTCAAAAGCACTCTGATTATAATAAATGAAAGCATTCATATTCATTTTCTTAAAGTTTTCTACTTCATAAAAAGCTTCATCATATGAATAAAACACCTTATTAGTCCTTATATAAAAAGATCCTCGAACAGCAGAAGCAACCAGTTTTTTTTCATTTAGATTAAAAAGTGCTTTAAAGTTCCCTTCCCATACTCCTATACAAAAGCCTTCACTACTAAGATTTACGGCATAATTTGATTTTAATGGTGATTTTAATGCAATCTTTACATAATCATCTTCATATGCAAATACCTGATTTGATAGAGCAAAAGATATAAATAAAGCTAAAATAATTAATAAAAGATTTCTCCTCAAAATAACACCCCTTTAATTCCAGTGATTTACTAATCTTCTCTATACTCTATGCCAAAGTAATCATAACATCTTTTTGTAGCTACTCTTCCTCTAGGAGTTCTATTTAAAAAGCCTAATTGTATAAGATAAGGCTCATAAACATCTTCTATAGTTGTACGTTCTTCACCCGTAGAAGCCGCTAAAGTATCTAGCCCAACAGGACCTCCTCCAAAATTATTTATTATGTTTAGTATTAATTTTTTATCTATATTATCTAAACCAAGTGGGTCTACTTCTAGTAGTTTTAAGGCATTATCTGAAACTTCCTTTGTAATAACTCCGTTTTCAACTACTTCAGCATAGTCCCTTACCCTTTTTAATAGTCTGTTGGCAATTCTAGGAGTTCCCCTAGATCTCTTGGCTATTTCTTCAGCTCCATCTTTATCAATTTTAACTCCTAAGATATTAGCTGATCTAATTACTATTTTCTTTAAGCTCTCAACATCATATAATTCAAGCCTGCACATAACTCCAAATCTATCCCTTAACGGTGATGTTAACAATCCTGCCCTTGTAGTTGCCCCAATTAGAGTAAACTTGGAAAGGTCAAGCCTAATAGATCTAGCACTTGGCCCTTTTCCAATTATTATGTCCAGAGCATAGTCTTCCATAGCAGGATATAGTACTTCCTCTACGCTTCTGTTCAATCTATGTATTTCATCAATGAATAAAACATCGTTCTCAGATAAGTTAGTTAAAATAGCTGCTAAATCCCCTGGTCTTTCTATGGCAGGTCCAGAAGTTATTCTTATGTTTACTCCCATTTCGTTTGAAATAATATTGGCAAGTGTTGTTTTTCCTAACCCAGGTGGACCGTATAATAATACATGATCAAGTGGCTCATTTCTACCCTTTGCAGCTTTAATAAATATGTCAAGCTTTTCCTTTACCTTATGTTGTCCAATATAATCATCCAATGTTCTCGGTCTTAAAGTCGCTTCAACGTCAGCATCTTCTTCCCTTAAGTCCCTTGTAACGATTCTATCATTCAATTCATCCATTGTATCAAAATCCTTTCTTTATTTTGATAATTTTCTTAGAGCAAGTTTTATTACTTCTTCAGTTCTCTTACCTTGAGTGTCTAGAGAAGACAGCACCTTGAATATCTCATTTCTAGTATAGCCTAGAGTAGTTAATGCTACAACAACCTCTTCAGTCTCGTCTACTGGAATTAAGACATCTATTCCATCTTCATAGGTTATATTATCATCAATTTTATCTTTAAGTTCAAGTATAATTCTTTCTGCAGTTTTCTTTCCTATTCCAGGTGCTCTAGAAAGAGCGGCAGCGTCTCCACTTATTATTGAAAGTTTAATATTGGATGGAGTTAGTGTAGATAGTAATCCAATAGCAACTTTTGGCCCTATTTTAGTAACAGTAATTAGCAATTTAAACATTTTAAGTTCCTCATTGGTTGTAAACCCATAAAGACTCATTATATCTTCTCTGACTATTAAATGTGTAAGTATTTTTCTATTAATAGTGTTTTGGCCAATATCCATTATAGAATTTTTTGAAGTAAAAACTAAATATCCAATACCATTATTTTCTACTACTATATAATCTTCATTTATATCTTCAATATTACCAATTATATATTGATACAAAATAACCACCCCTATTTCATTTTAAACATGTCTCTAAAGTTGCCCGAGTGTGCATGACAAATAGCAACAGCAAGGGCATCGGCGACATCATCAGGTTTTGGTATTTTTTCTAAATTCAAAAGTATTTTAACCATTTCCTGGATTTGCCTTTTATCTGCTCTACCATATCCTACTACCCCTTGTTTTACTTGAAGAGGTGTATATTCGTAAACTTCAATACCTTTATTTACAGCAGCAAGGATTTGGGCTCCTCTGGCTTGTCCTACTGTTATGGCTGTTTTTGCATTTTTGTTAAAAAATAATTCTTCTATTGCTAGTGCATCTGGTCTATATTTGTCTAAAAGCAAAGAAATCTCATCATATACTATTTTCAGTCTTGTAGGAAAAGAATGTTCATTAGAAGTTTGAACTGCACCATAATCTATTACATTAAATCTATTGCCTATATATTCTAAAACTCCATATCCTACTATAGCTATTCCAGGGTCTATTCCAAATATTATCATGTCTATCAGCTCCATTCATTATACAAACATTATTCGATATAATTCTTTTAAATCCTTTAGTTATTTATTTTATCACATAACTTTATAAATAAAATAAAGTTAGGATAAAATAAAACTAAAATCCTAACTTTATTGCTTTGCCTTTTTACAGTTAGCTTATGTAGTCTTCCAGTTTATCAGATAGCTCTTCTTTACTATCTGTTACAATGCCTTTAATTATCTTTTCTTGATCGATTTCTTTTAATAATGATATTGGAGCATCGTTGTAAATTTGGTCTAATACTCTTTCTCCATTTTCATCTATTCTAAAAACTGCTATTTTCCCATTCTTTTCGCCAATTACATAATGATTTTGACACAAATGATTCTTTTCTATAAATATTATTATTTTTTCATGAGAAAAATCTTCTACATTCCACTTTGGGTGATTGTTTTTAATAAAGCCTTCAAAGTTTTTCTTTGTCATATTTATCATATGTTTTTCTGGGTTAGCAGTCTCAGTTATTTCATGTTTGCACTCTGTATAATAAGTTCTATACTCTATAATAGTATTTGGTCCTATTATTTCTCCATCTACCAAACCTGCTTCATAATCCTTATTCTCATCTTCATCTACCCTTAAGTTGTTATCTCTAATATTCTCTAACATATTAAGGTTATTTTCTGCATTTTCAATTTGTGAATTTGGCTTTTCGCTTATTTTTTTTAAGCCTATGTAGTATCCAGAAAATACTCCAACTACTGTAAGTCCAAGAAAAAGTAGTACTATAGATGCCACTGATATTCTTTTCATAGTATCCCTCCTACACTATCTAATTTGATATTTTTCCCAAAAGCAAAAAAAATATACACTGCGCAGTATAGTGTAGAATAAATATGCAGTCTCGCAACACAAATTTATTTGTTCGCTGTCGCTCACATAAATTTGGTCCTAACGGACACACTGATCATAAACTTATAATAAGGTTGGTGCTCGTTGCATTTGAGCTGCTGCAATTACTCAAATCTATGATTTGGTGTAATTGTAGTACTCAGAAACTTGCTTTCTGAGCTTCCTTGATTTCTGATAAAAGCATTCAGAAAATCGGGTTAGGTCATAAAAAAACCTGCAAAATTTGCAGGTTAATTATTAACTTCAGATACCTTGAAACCAGCTTTTTCAATTTTTTCGATCAACTCACCTACATCTGTTATATCAACTCTTACTACTACTTTGTAAACATCCATAACCTTTGCATCCATAACCGCAAAATTCGCAATGTTCGCATCAGCTTTTCTTATAGTCTCTGTTAGTTTTGCAATTTGTCCTGGAATATCATATACATTAATAACTATTCTAGTACCTTTATTAAGCCCAAAAATTTCAGAAAAAGCATTAAAAATTGAACTATGAGTCAATATTCCCTTAAAGTTACCTCTATCATCTAGCACAGGAAGAAAAGGGGTTCTAAATTCATTTAATAGGTATGATGCATTTTCGATAAATACATTTTCATTTATTGTTTTAACATCAGTTTTACACAAATCTTTAACTTTAGTTTCTTTAAGATACTTTTCTTTATCAGTAAATCCCTCTTCAAAATAGCGCCTGAAAATAGTCTCTTTCATTAAAATACCTACAAACTTTTCCCCATCTAGTACAGGTAATGATAAAAAATCCCCTTTAGTAATTTTATCTAAGGCTTCACTTATACTATCTTCTACTTGAAGCATTACAAGTTTATTCTTAGATAGAACATGGTTTTTAACATACATGAACATTCCCCCTTATTTAACATATATTAAGAAAATTTAATATAGTTATTCAACAACTATCTGATAAATCCTTCTACTCTCTTAATATTTATTACCCTCAATTCCAATTTATTAACCAACTTTAATAAAACATCACTCTAAACTGTCTAGACCTTTTAATAATACATTCCTAGCACCTTATCGTTTACAGCATACCAAAATGCTTCCTTGTAGATGATTTTCATTTTTTTTATCAAAGAATTTACAATAGAAAAATATATTTTATCTATTTCTTCATCATTCAAATAATGTTTTTCTTCTCCGATTTTTATGTCATAAGAGTCAAAGTCTATTTTTATCTGCTTATTTATGTATTTGTCTAATTCAATAATCTTTCTCTTTATTACTTTATTAGCAAAAGTATATATTAATGCCTCAATATATCTATCTCTTTTCTCCCGATTGTCTATTTCTCTCTTGCATCTTTTTTTAAAGTCATCTATAAATTTATTAGAAGTATTGAAGTGGAATAGGTGAGTTCTATTATAAAGTTCTTCTAGACCAAATAAGTCTAAGGCTTTTTTCTCAATAATATTGGTCCATTTTTTATTGGTAAATCCATGCTTATAACCCTCTAAATAAAAGCAAAGCTCTAATCTGTTAATATCTTCATGTATTATACCACTTAAACTTCGAGCTATGATTTCATTGTCATCTCTATTCATCAATACATATTTAATTTTCTTTTTAATATCATTTTTACTCATGTATTTAGGGTATATACTAGATATATTTTCTTCTAAATCATATAAAGCTAGAAGGATATAGATTGAGTTAATATCGTTACCAAACAGAAACTTATCTCTTAAGCCTCTATACATATCTCGTGTTTTAACTGACAAAGCTTCCATAAGACAATCCCTCCCACTAGCAATTATTACCATAAACATGACTGTTATAACATTTATAAAGCATATTTTTGTTCTATAAGACAAAAAACACTCTCACTATTATATAACGGCATATGAGAGTGTTTAATAAATAATCTTTTTTACTACATATCCAAATCTTCTGGAATCTCCCAGTTATGATAAACTTCTTGGACATCGTCACTATCTTCAAGTGCATCTATCAATTTAACCATGTTCTTTATGTCCTTTTCTTCTTCAAGTTTTGTTTCATTTTGAGGAAGATATGTTATTTCAGCTGTTGAAAATTTATAACCTGCTTCTTTTAACGTTTCTTTAACTTGCTCAAAATTCTCTGGAGCAGTAATTATCTCAAAATACTCTTTCTCAGGATTAAAGTCCTCTGCTCCTGCTTCTATAGCTTGAAGCATAAGTTCTTCTTCATCTACTTCTTCATCTCTATCTACAATTAAAAGACCTTTTCTATCGAACATCCATGAAACACAGCCTGTAGAACCTAGATTGCCACCAAATTTATCAAAAGCATGCCTTACGTCAGAAGCGGTACGATTCCTGTTATCTGTTAAGCATTCAACAAATACAGCAACACCTCCGGGACCATATCCTTCATAAGTAATCTCTTCAAAACTAGCACCATCAAGGTCTCCGGTACCTTTTTTAATTGCTCTTTCGATATTATCATTAGGCATATTTTCAGCTTTAGCTTTTTCAATTGAATTTTTTAAATTATTATTATACTCTGGGTCAGGTCCTCCTTCTTTAACTGCTACAGTTATATATCTAGCAAATTTAGTAAAAATTTTTCCTTTCTGGGCATCGGCTTTCCCTTTTTTATGTTTTATTGTTGACCATTTAGAATGTCCTGACATTTTTCAAACCTCCTTAATTATTAACACATATATTTTAACATAAAGATACTCGTGTATCAATTTTCTTTGCATAAAAAAAAGAGCAAAGACCATATCTCTACTCTTTTCTAACGTACATAAGAGGAAATCTTCTTTTGTGTTCACTTCTTTTGTACATTTTTTCTATCTTTTCTTTAATATTTTCATCTACTTCTTCATTTTTAATATATCCATCGAGTTCTTTATAACTAAAGCCCATTTCCTTTTCATCAGTCTGATTTTCCCATAACCCAGCTGTAGGAATTTTGTTAATAATTACGTCTGGAATACTTAGATACCTAGCCAATTCAAATACTTCTTCTTTTAAAAGATCTACTATTGGCAATATATCTACACCACTATCACCATGCTTAGTGAAGTACCCAACAGTAAATTCACTTTTGTTACTAGTTCCAGCTACTAAATATCTTCTTATCTGAGCATAGTAATAAAGAGTGGTCATTCTAAATCTAGGCTTAATATTTGATAAGGCTAAAATATTATCAGTACTCTCTAACTCGCTTAGAAATAAGTCATATACATTAGTCAAGTTAACTTTTTTAGTTTCAATATTTAAAGCTTCAGCTACCAGATTAGCATGTTCCTCATCTTCAGGATTGCTATGGCAGGGCATAATAATTCCTAAAGCATCATCTGGAAATGCTTTTTTTGCTAAAGCTGCCACTACTGCTGAATCAATTCCTCCACTAAGCCCAAAAACCAAACCCTTTGATCCAGATTCTTCAACTTTGTCTCTTATCCATCTAACAATATTATCGCACAGGTATTGTATATCGCTCATAAGTTTAACCTCCAGATTGTTTTCAAAAACAATATAGCATATTTTAGTAAACTAAGCAAACATTATTCAAATATACCAGTGCTAAGATATCTTTCCCCGCTATCTGGTGCTATAACTACTACCCTTTTACCCTTTCCTAATTCCCTCGCTATTTTTAGTGCAGCAAATATAGCTGCTCCAGAAGATATTCCCAGTAATAAGCCCTCTTCTCTAGCTAGCCTTTTGACCATTGTTATTGCATCTTCATCTTTTACTTTTTCTATCTCATCAATTATACTCACGTCAAGAATTTCAGGTATGAAGCCTGCGCCTATGCCTTGTATTTTATGAGGACTAGGATTTCCTCCTGATAACACTGGTGAACTATCAGGTTCAACAGCAACTATTTTAACATTATTAATATTTCCTTTTAATACTTTCGCTGTACCTGTTATTGTTCCTCCAGTACCTACGCCTGCAACAAAGGCATCTATTTTCCCTTCTACTTGCTTTAATATTTCTACTCCAGTGGTCTCCATGTGTTTTTCGGGATTGTGTGGATTTTCAAACTGCTGGGGCATAAAATAATTATCATTTTCCTTAACCAATTCAGCTGCTTTCTCTATTGCGCCTTTCATTCCTTTGGAACCCGGTGTTAAAATAAGTTCCGCCCCATAAGCTTTAAGTAAGCTCCTTCTTTCAATACTCATAGTATCAGGCATTATCAACACAACTTTATATCCTTTTGCTGCACCTACCATAGCTAATCCGATGCCCGTATTCCCACTAGTTGGCTCAACTATAATAGACCCTTCTCTTAATTTACCTTCGCTCTCTGCCTTTTCTATCATATTCAATGCTATTCTATCTTTTACGCTACTACCTGGGTTAAAATACTCTAGCTTTACTAGTACTTCTGCATAATTATCATCAACTAGTCTATTTAACTTTATCATAGGTGTGCTACCAATTAATTCCACTATACTATTTACAACTTTCATAGTAATCCTCCTTAATTCCTAGTAATCCTATATGTTTTATAGTATATTATTATATTTTATCCTTGTCAAATGAATAAGTATGAACTTTTAGGAAAAAGTAATACTTATATATTAAGATTACGAATAATATTAGAATTTATTCTAGGTGATTATATGGATAATAAGAAAAAAAAGATAAAATTATTATTAATCGGTATAGCTATAGGATTAGTAAATGGACTATTCGGATCTGGGGGAGGAACGATTGCAGTTCCTGCTCTAGTTTTTATACTTGACTTAAGTCAACATAAAGCACATGCTACTGCTATTAGTATTATATTTCCTCTATCTCTTATAAGCACTTTTTTATATTTTAGACATGGAGTATTAAATTTAAAGATTGCAATAATAGTTACTTTAGGAGGCGTCATAGGTAGTTATGTTGGAGCTAGAAACCTAACAAAAATACCTAGTAATGCCCTCAGAAAAGTATTTGGTATTTTTATGATAATAGCAGCTATAAGGATGATTATGATATGAAGTTGTTTTTCATTGGACTAATATCAGGAGTAATTAGTGGAATGGGTATAGGGGGTGGAACAATATTGATCCCCGGATTGATAATATTTTCAAATCTTAATCAACAACAAGCACAGGGAATTAACCTAGCAGTTTTTATACCTATGGCTATAGTTGCATTAATAACTCATTATAGGGAGAAAAATATTGATTTAAGAACTGCATTGCCTATAATAGTCACAGGTGTAATTGGAGCATTTGTCGGCTCATCTATGGCAATGAAAATGACTCCTTCTTTTTTAAGAAAGATTTTTTCAGCTTTTTTATTTATCATGGGAACCTACGAAATTTTCGGAAAAAGAAAAAAATAGCCTCCTTCAAATGGAGACTATAATTATCCTAATTCTACTAGGACACATACATTGTGAGCAATATAGAAACCTAGTTTTTCTGCTTTTAATACCACTTCTTCATTAGCTGCACCTGGCTGACACCACAGGTATTCTACTCCTATTTCTTTAGCCATAGGAAGCATACCAAGAATAGCAGCAGGAGGTATAATAAAATTAATTACATCTGGTTTTTTAGGAAGTTCTTTTAAAGATTTGTAACATTTTTGACCATCTATTTCTTCATAGTTTGGATTAATAGGATAAACATCATATCCATGTTGTTCAAGCTTTTTCCATACTTTATATCCATATTTATCTTTTTTTGCAGTGGCTCCTACAACTGCCCAGGTTTTTTTATCTAACATTTCTTTTTTCAAACTTTCATAATTCTCCATATATAGACCTCCTATTTTTATTATATATACCCACATAAAATTAGCTATTAACTTTTTTATATAACATTTATATTATTAAGTTATTATCCTTTACAGAATAGTATTCTTGATTAAGTTCCTCATATGTCATCCTTGAGCTTGTTAATTCTATTATGAGATTAATTAAATTATTAACATTTTCAGTTTCACATAATATTATAATATTTACAGCATCATCATAAATAACATCGCTGATTATATATTCCATTCTTAATAATTCATTTTCAACTTTTCCATAAAGAGTATAGTCAATTCTCACTTTCACTTTTTTAAATAATATTTTGTCTACTATTAGGCCTGCATCAAGACCTGTCTTTGCGCTCTTTGTATAGGCTCTTACTAAACCCCCAGTTCCTAGCTTAATTCCACCAAAATACCTTGTAACTACTACAACTACATTTCTTAAATCTTCCTTTTTTATTACTTCTAACACAGGAATCCCTGCAGTTCCACTAGGTTCTCCATCATCACTATATCTTTGGATATTATTGCTTTCTCCACATACATATGCATAGACATTGTGAGTAGCATCCTTATGCTTTGCTTTTATTTCCTGTATAAAGCCTATAGCTTCATCTTCACTCGAAATTGGTTTTGCATATCCAATAAATCTTGATTTATTTATAATTATCTCATCACTGCCAAAACTGTGTATTGTTCTATACCTTGTAAGCATTATGCATCTCCTCCCAATTCATAGTTAAATTATATCATTTTTAAATAAAAAAAGCTTCCAATATCAGCATTAAGGGGTAGCTTTTTTGAAACTCATTTACGGAAAGTTCTAAAAATAAAAAAACAATATTAGAACTTTCCTATTCGTTATAAAAAAAAATAAGGGTAGATATCTACCCTTATACTAAAATGGCTTCTTTTTCCTTCAGTTTTAAAAATTTTCTATGCGAAAGGCTTACTAAAGACTTATCTTGACTATATGTTATCATATCAATAGCTTCATCAACATTATAGAATCCAGCATTTAATATACCATAATCTCCATTTACTTCATAGCTAATGTCTTTAGATTCCATGATAAACCATGTTATTTCGTTGCATACTGGTTGTTGCCTAGAAAAAGAATAAAATTCGTAACTAGTTTCTCCGGCTGTGGATATAATCTCCGCATCAAGCCCTGCTTCCTCTTTGACACGCTCTATTGCTGTCTCTGAAGCTAAGAAACCGTCACGAATTTTACCTTTTGGCAAAACCCATTCGTTTTTATCATTTTCCATAATGAAAACCTTATCCTCATGAAAAACCACACCGCCTGCACAACTTCTAAAAATCATGGCGAACGCCTCCCCTCTTCTTATTACATTCATAATACAACAAGTTTAAAATAATTTCAATACTTTTCAGAAAATTTCATATATTATTATTAATATTCCTAAAATGTAATTATTATATTCATAAATAATATCACTTTGGGAAAAATAATTTTGACAAGTGCAATTGAGGTGACTATATGAATATAATATATCATTGCGTAGGAGGGTCTCACTCTTCTGTTTTAGCCGCATCCATACATTTAGGGTTACTCCCATCAGATAGAAAGCCAACGAAAGAAGATATATTAAGTATTCCTTTTTTTGATACACTATCTAGGCAAGAGCAAGGTAAAATTTTACTTAGAGGAATAGATGAAAAGGGAAACAAAGTATTTACACTGAGCAGACAGTTTGTACCTCGATTAGTACTGCCTGCTGTTAAAGATGCTTACCAATTAGGTGGCGGCCAGGTAAGTGACTTGCTTCTTGTAAATACTATGAGTCCAGTTAACTGGTTAATGAAAGTTGGTGGTTTTTCTTCCAGAAGACTACATTTAGTAGCCTTCGGAAGACCAATAGTTGCATATGGTTCTGCTAAAGCTTATGATAAGGTTGCTCAAATAGTGGATAATACTAAAAAGATGATTAATTAATCATTCTCTTTTTCCATAACAAATCTTTTATATTTTTCATATTCAATGGAATCTAATATTGTAGTGATTAGAGTTCCCTTTTCTTTATATTCAAAGTTAACAACCTTAGTGTTATCAAATAAATAAGTAGACAAACTTCCTTCTGAATAAGGTATTAACAAATCAACATCATAAAACTTCTGTGGTAAATTTTCTTGAATCATTTGAAGTAATAGCTCTATATTATATCCTGTTTTTGCTGATAATGTAATAGTAAGTCCTGGAACATCAATAACTGCTTCACCTTCTGCAGCATCAGCCTTATTAAAAACAGTAATCATAGGTTTATCTAAAACTTCTAAATCTTTTAATATGCTCAACGTGGTCTTTACCTGAATGTTTAAGTCTTGATTCGTCATATCTACAACATGTAAGAGTAAGTCGGAATACTTTACTTCTTCTAGGGTTCCTTTAAAAGCTTCAACTAACTTTGTTGGAAGTTGGCTTACAAAGCCAACAGTATCAGTTACAAGAAAGTTTTGACCGTTTGGAAGCATACTTTTCCTAAGTGTGGTATCTAATGTTGCAAATAGCATATTTTTAGCAAATACTTCCTTGTCTTCGCTATACTCATCACCAAGCTTAATAAGAGTATTTAGCAGAGTAGATTTTCCAGCATTTGTATAACCTACTAAAGCAATTATAGGTATCTCTGATTCTTGTCTTTTTTTTCTTTTTATCATTCTTACATTTTCTAGCTCTTTTAACTCTTTTTCAATATCAGTAATACGGCGAGATATATGTCTTCTATCAGTCTCAAGCTTTTGTTCTCCGGGACCTCTAGTTCCGATACCTCCTCCAGTTCTAGATAATTGATTCCCTAAGCCAATTAGCCTAGGCAGCATATATTTCAGCTGAGCAAGTTCAACCTGCAGCCTTCCTTCCTTACTAGTTGCCCTTTTTGCGAATATGTCTAGTATAAGATTTGTTCTATCTATTATTTTTCTATTTAATATTTCTTCCAGATTTCTTATTTGAGCTCCTGTAAGCTCATTATTGAATACAACAGTATCAATATCTAATTCATCACAGCACATAGCTATTTCTTGAGCTTTACCTTTTCCAATAAAATATGCAGAATCAATTCTATCCCTGTTTTGAACTACATCTCCTAATACTACTCCACCAGCTGCATACACTAGCTCTTTTAATTCATTCATGGAACTTTCAATATCAATATCTGTTTTTCTATCTAAATCTACTCCTACAATAAGTACTTTTTCTTGATTATCAGCATTTTGTATATCGTACATTTTTTCACCTCAATAAGAGTATTTTATACTTACATAATAATTCAATTATACATAATAATAGTAGTACAATTCAAGTTTTTCATGCTTTTATACAATTTTATCTTGAAATATCTGGTATATTTCTTTCTGGTACAAAAATATAACTTTCAGGTACATCTCCTACTATGATTGTCTCTGCCACGGGTATATTAGTTACTATTCTAATAACATCAGAAGCAAGAGGTACTATTACCCTTACATCCGTAATTATAACTAAATACACTTTATGTATAGTCTGATTAATTCCAGACTCAATAAATTCCGTAGTAAAATCAACGGTAACAGTACCTTGAGGTACTATAGTTAAGTTTATATAAGGACCAGTAATTAAGTTTGAGTTAAGAGCATTACCAATAGGTATCTTTACTTGCTTACTAGCTACATTTCTAATGTTCTCTTGAACTTCCAAAGCTACATCAGAAGCTATGCTGTTCATCATAACTGTATTTGCTTGCATCATAGTAACTTTGCCTTCTTTATCAAAATTAACAAATATAAGATCCTTATACTTTATATCGTTTTTAATTTTGTTTTTTACTGCTTCATTTATTGCCTGAGTAGCAATTTTCCTTGCTTGAACCTCTGATACTGCAAGTAAGGTAGGCTTAACATTTCTATCTATTAATATGAATCCATATATTGATAAAACTAATAATATAGTAACGATTATAAAAAATCTTTTTCTTTTATTCCTTCTCCCTCTCAAAAAAACACCCCTCCTATAATATATGCATTTATTTTGAAATGTTAAACTAAATATTTATTACTAATCTCATATCAGAAAAGAATTTATTATTATATCTTGGACGTATAACGAATGAAAACCGCCAAAATATGGTATACTTTTAATATATTAGCACAATTTACTGTTCAGTACATTTTGGTTATTTCTTTAGCCACTAATTAATAGCCTAAGAACATACATTCGATTATTTCTAATTATATTAACAAACAACATTTATTGTGGTATAATTTCTATGATATAGGTTTATTGTAGTTTCCTTCACCTATATATTTAAGGAGGGTAATTATGACGCAGGAAAATTCAAGCAAAGAAAATAGGAAGAAAAAAAGAAATAATAAAAAGGGAAAACTAAGTTTCTTTAGACTTTTTATAGTATTTTTCTTATTATTTGGTTTCATAGCTGCTGGAATTGTAGGAGGGTATGTATTAGCAGTAGTAAAAACTGCTCCAAAAATTGATCCAACAAACATAGATGATTTTCTTCATCAAAGCTCCTATATACTTGATGAAAAAGGCAACGTAATAGAAAAGTTACTTACAGAAGAAAATAGGACTTCAGTAACCTTAGATAAAATACCTAAAAATCTTCAAAATGCATTTATCGCAATTGAAGATGAGAGATTTTACAATCATATAGGTGTTGATTTTAGAGGGATAATTGGTGCTCTTATAGACGATATTAAAGCAGGTTCTGCCACAAGAGGTGCAAGCACTATAACCCAACAGTTAGCTAGAAATCTATACTTAACAAAAGAAAAAAAGCTAGACCGTAAAATTAAAGAAGCTTATTTAGCAATTCAAATTGAGAAAAAGCTTACAAAAGAGCAAATACTAGAGGCCTATCTTAATAGAATATATTTAGGTCAGGGAGCATATGGCGTCCAAGAAGCTGCTCAAACGTACTTCTCTAAAGATGTAGACCAGCTTACAGTGGCTGAATGTGCACTAATAGCTGGTATTACTAAAAATCCTAATAATCTGCCTCCGTACAGGCTCTTTTTACCAGATGACGTAGATAAAGATGATGAAGTTGTAGGTCAAGTAGATATATTAGGAACTAGATATATAGCCGTATTTAATAGTGAGCCTATAAGCCGACAAAGAACAATTTTATATAAAATGTTTGAATTAGGGTATATTAATGAAGCAGAATATGAAGAAGCAAAAAATGAAGATATAAAGGCTGCAATAAAGCCTGGTAAAAGAGAATTAATGGGAATTACATCTTATTTTTCTGACTATGTGAAAACGCAGGTACTAAATGACCTGATAGAAAAAGCTGGATACACAAAAGAAGAAGCTGAAAAGGAACTTTACACAGGTGGTTTGAAAATTTACACTACTATGGATTTAAATATGCAGCAAAAAGTTGAAAAAGCATATGAAAAATTCGGAGAAATACTTGTGGGAGGAAATTTAAACAAAATTAATGGACCTATTCTTGTTGACTGGTCTGTGGATAAGAATGCAAATATTGTAGGTGATGATAAAAAAATAGTCCTTTACAAGAAATCAAATTTAATAGATGAAGAAGGTAACCTTATTATTGATGCTGGAACTTATAGCTTTGCTAATGAAGGAAACTTGATTATTAAAAACAAAAAACTAAATATTTACCCAAAAACTATTGATATTGAAGATTACTACACAGTAGATGAGAGAAAGAATCTTGTTAAGCATGTTGTAGGTTCTTTATCTCTTACAAAAGATAACTATGATGTAAGTGAAAAAAAAGAGCTTATTATAAAGAGTTCTTATCTAGATAATAATAGGGATTTTTATAAAGTTAATGCTAATGGTACACTTTTAATAAATCCAAAGTTTTTCCAAAATAACGATAAAATTGGAGTTGTTCAACCACAGTCTGCAACAGTTGTAATAGATTATACTACAGGTGAAATAAAGGCATTAGTAGGTGGAAGAGATATAGGTGGAAGTAAGCTTTTTAACAGAGCACTTTCTCAGCGTCAACCAGGTTCTGTAATAAAACCTCTTGCAGTATACCTTCCTGCATTAGATAATGGATTTACTGCAGCAGATGTCATTGATGACATACCTCATTATGACCATAACGGAAATCTATGGCCTAAAAACTGGTATCCTGGTTATCGTGGTCTAATGACCTTAAGAGAATCTGTAGAACAATCAGTAAACGTAAACTCTGTAAAAATGCTAAGTAATATTGGAATAGATGTATCAAAGGAATACCTAGCAAAGATGGGTATAATAAAAGAAGATGGTAAAGATAGCTATGTTACGAGACAAGAAAATAAATCTACTAATGATGAAAACTTATCTGCTCTAGGTTTAGGAGGTATGACAAAGGGTCTAACACCATTAGAAGTTACTTCTGCTTTTGGTTCAATAGCTAATAATGGTTTAGCCGTAGAGCCTATAGCTTATACTAAGGTATTAGATAGATATGATAATGTTATTTTAGAGAACAAACCTAAAAAAGCAAAGGTAACCTCTCCTGAAGTTGCTTATATTATGTCTGATATATTAAGAACTACAGTATCAAATGGTATAGCTGGAAGAGCAAAGCTTAGAAATAATATGCAAATACCTGTAGCTGGTAAAACAGGTACTACTCAAGATAAAGGTGATGTATGGTTTACAGGTTTTACTCCTTATTACGTTGCAGGAGTATGGATAGGAAATGACTCGCCTCAAATTAAAATGACTAAAGGTAGTTCAATGGCTGCAGAATTTTGGTCATATGTTATGACGGATATTCATGACGGATATGAGCCTAAGAACTTTAGCAAGCCAGACAATATAGTAACTAGACAAATTTGTAAAGTATCAGGTAAACTTGCAACAGAATTATGTTCTCGTGATCCTAGGGGAAGCACAGTAAGAACTGAAATATTTGTAAAGGGTACTGAACCTACAGAAGAATGTGATGCTCATGTTGAAGTTGCCATAGATAAAAGTACTGGTAAGCTAGCCTCAGGAAACTGTCCTCAAGATTTAATAGAAAATAAGGTATTTATTAAGCGTAACCCTGCATATAATCCTGAAGAACATAACGGAATTGTTCCTGCAGATTACCAATATACTGTACCTACTGAAGAATGTGAAGTTCACACTGCTAATCAAGCAAATGATGAGGAATGGTCTGATTGGTTTGATCGCTGGTTTAATAATGGAAATAACAATGGCAACACTAATAGCAACACTAATAACGCTGATGAGGATTCGAATTCAGAGCAGAATTCAAATTCTAATAATAACTAATAATATTTAAAGCAAAAACTAGAGATCAATATTTATGGTCTCTAGTTTTTTTATTCTCATTACTTCTATTTACTATTTCTTTCAATGCTTTAGTAATCAATGGTGCACCTTTAGAATACCTGTCAACACCACTTATTTTTCCTATATCACCTATTCCAATAATTAGTGGAACAGAAAAATTATTAAGAATGTCTACTGTATCACCATATAATATTTTAGTATCTGTTTCATATCCATTCTTATCTACGGCATTTTCTACAATTTCGCCAGTATAATCAATTGAAAAATCAACTTTTATACCATTTACTCCCTCTGTATTAGAAGCTACTGCTATAACTCCTAAAACTTCAACACTTGAATTGCTTAGTAAGTAGGCTAATACTACCTCTCCCTTGCCCTGCCTAGGATTTCCTATATCATCAACCATAACTACCACTGGATCATATAAGGCTTGCTCTACTAGCTTTATTATCTCTTCACCGCTTATTGGAGTAGGATTACCAGCAGACCTTGATATGCATCTTCCACCTATATTAATGGCAGCCCTTTCAACTGCTTTTTTGGCAACAACGTCACCGTCTGTTACAAGAATAATTTTTCTTTTCATATTCTCCCCTTCTATGGCTTAGTCTTAGGATCAAAAATAACTGCCATAATATAGCCAAAGAATATTGCTGCTGCCACACCTCCTGCAGTAGCACTAATACCTCCTGAAAACGCACCTATTATACCGTCTTTTTTGACAGTCTCCATTACTCCCTTTGCTAATGCATAACCAAACCCTGGTAATGGAACTGTAGCTCCTGCACCACCAAAGTTTACTATAGGTTCATATATACCAATAGCTGTAAGTACAACACCAGATGTTACAAATAGCACAAGTACATGGGCAGGAGTAAGCTTTGTAGTATCCATTATTATTTGTCCAATTACACATATAATTCCTCCAACTATAAAAGCTCTAATAAACTCCATAAAATCCCTCCCTTATTTTTCATTACTAATAGTCACTGCATGTGCAATCCCAGGTATAGTCTCTCCCTGTTGCACAATAGTTGGTGAAAGAAGTGCTCCCGTAGAAACTAGCATAATTCTTTTAAGCTTACCTGTTTTTAATGCTTTATATAGATATCCAGCAAAAACAACAGCAGAGCATCCGCAACCACTTCCACCAGCATGTGTATCCTGTCTTTCTGCATCAAATATTTCTATTCCGCAATCCATAAAAATTCTTGATATGTCATATCCTTCCTTGGCTATTAGCTCCTCAGCTATTTCCTTTCCCACTGCAGCTAAATCACCTGTTATTATCATATCGTAATTATCTGGCTTAAAGCCTGTATCCCTAAAATGTTGAATTATAGTATCAGCGGCGGCCGGCGCCATGGCTGGACCCATATTATTAGCATTACTTATGCCAGGATCTATAATTCTTCCAGTAGTCAAATGAGTGATGTATGGTCCATTTCCTGAGGATGAAAGTACAGATGCTCCTGCTCCAGTAACTGTCCATTGTGCAGTTAAGGGTCTTTGATTTCCATGTTCCAATGGAAATCTGTATTGTCTTTCTGCTGTGCTAAAATGACTAGATGTAACACATACAACAGTATCAGCGAACCCTCCATCTATAGCCATAGCACCTAAGCTCAATGACTCAGTCTTGGTAGAACATGCCCCATATAATCCAAAGAAAGGAATCTTTAGTTGTCTTGCTGCATAAGATGAGGAAATTATTTGATTTAATAAATCTCCAGAAAATAAGTAATCCACTTGATCTGGCACCATTTTTGCCTTATTTAAAGCTAACTTAACTGCTTCCTGCTGTAGTTTAGATTCACCCTTTTCCCAGCTATCTTCTCCCCATAAGTCATCCTCTAATATAAGATCAAAATAATCTTTTAGAGGACCATCACCCTCTTTAGGACCTACTATGGCAGCTGTAGAAATAATAGATGGTGGATTTTCTAGTACTACAGTTTGTTTACCTAGTTTCTTCTGTGCCAAGTTAATACCTCCCTATTTTTTGAATAGCAAATAAATAATACCTACAAGTATTGAACTACCATAACCATATACTAACACTGGACCTGCTATAACAAACATTTTAGAAGCTACTCCAAGTATAAAGCCTTCTCTTTTAAATTCCATTGCAGGCGATACTATAGAATTAGCGAAACCTGTAATAGGAACTATAGATCCAGCCCCAGCTCTCTTACCAAGTCTATCGTATATCCCTAGTCCAGTTAGAAACGCACCTATAAAAACTAGAATCATTGAAGTCCCGGAAGCAACAGCTTTTTTATCTAGGCCAGTACTTTTCAAATAGTTGGTTATAAGCTGCCCCACATCACAAATTAATCCCCCAACAATAAAAGCCCAAATACAATTCTTTATATAATTAGGCTTGGGCATTTTTTTCTTTACATATTCATAATAGTCCTTCTGATTAATTTTATCCATTAAATGCACCTACCTTTATCTAGTATTATTTGTTCTTTGTTTTAGTCGAGTTTTAGATATATCATCATATGGATGATAATAGTTCTCCCTGTATCTATTTTTTTGACACGCTAAGTCTTCAATAGTATATGATAATGCAAAGCTTTTACACCTATTTTCCATAAAGCCAATCACCTTTCTTAATTCAATGCTTCCCAATAATATTCCAACTAAAGAAAGAACCTATCATCTTTCCTAAAGCTACTGCAATAAGTACGGCTGTAATGTACCTGTAAATTTTTACCCTTCTGAATAATACAGGCATAACATTCAATACTTCAGCTAAAGCTGAAGCCAAAAGTCCAATAAAAACTCCCAATATAAAACCAATCAAAACAAGAATTATTCTTGAATTAACTTTAATACTCCACCCCATCAAAGTAGATAGAGAAACAATCGCCATTGAAAGGGATACTACAATTTCATATAATCCAATTTTATTTGGAGTATTACTTACCTGTGCGAGCCTAGGGATTATAGCAAGGATAGTTATGAAGGCTGCTGCTGCAGTTCCTACAAGTGCCCCACCAGATATGGCAAGTAGACACATAAATAATTGTTTCACCATAGAATCACCACCATATAAAACTAATTATCTTTGTTACCATCTAAAATGTAATTATCCATGTTTTTTTGATATAAAAACATTTCAACCTCTAGTGGACTAGGTTCTTTCTGTAATTTTCTTTGAAATACATGATTGAAGAATACTAGCATCCCAGTACCAATTCCTAAAGAATATGGTATTAGCAAAATAAGAGGTTTATTATTTTCCTTTCCTGTGACCATGTGATATATTATCTGCAAAGATTGATCCATATTAACATCTGCATGGAAATTTATTATGGCCAATCCTGCGCCAAGAAAAAGCACAATACAAACTAAAATTGTCTTGATTATCGTAAGTAACTTACTCTTATTGTTATTATCTTGTACATCAACCAATGTCTCTGTAGAACCCATTAATGTCAAATCTATGTTTTCGTCATATTCGTGTATGACGTTTATTATTTTAAATACGGGTATTATAAACTTTTTTTTACTATCAGTTTTATTATGAACTTCAAGCTCTAATATTTCACTTGTCACATGCTTATCAGTACAGAAAAATGAAGCGACATCTTTAATTTTAATTTTTTCCCCTGGAATTACTGTAATTTTAGGCTTTAGCTGTAAAAATGCCTTAACAGTATTTATAATAACCCACCCCCATTAATCTAAATTAATTACTAATTTTGCTCTTTTCGGTTCTTCATTTGCAGAATTATAATTTTGGTAACAAAAATAGCTGACAATAATAATTGATAATAGAATAAAACAAAAACCTATTAGTTTTGCTATTTTAATCTTCATTTTAAATCAACTCCATTAAACTTATAACTTTATTATGTACTAATATGATTTTTTAATGCAAAAAAATAAAGGCATGATTCATCATACCTTTGTTAGCATATCTTTCATATCTTGTAGAACTCTTTTTTCAATTCTAGATACCTGAACTTGTGAGATCCCAAGCATATTAGCAATTTCAGTCTGTGTCTTATCCTTAAAATATCTCATAATAATAATTTGTCTATCTCTTGGCTTTAACTGACTTAAAATCTGCTTTAAAGTAATTTTGTCGATAACCTCCACATCTTCATCTTCACTTGTCATAACTCTATCTATCAAATGTATAGGTGAGCCATCATTTTGATGAATTATATCATATAAGTAATCTGGTTGAATATTTGAATCTAAAGCCAATACTATATCTTCTTTATCTACACATATTTCATCAGCTATTTCTTGAATATTTGGTTCTCTACCAAGTTCTTTTGCAAGCTTTTCTTTTGCAATATTAACTTTCATAGCCGTCTGCTTTAGTGATCTACTAACTTTAATTATTCCATCATCTCTTAAAAATCTTTTTATTTCTCCAATAATCATTGGAACTGCATATGTAGAAAACTTTACATCATAATTTGTGTCAAATTTTTGAATAGCTTTTAATAAACCAATACAACCCAATTGGTACAGATCCTCAGGTTCATGTCCACGATTTGCAAATCTTCTTAAAACGCTTTTTACAAGACCTAGGTTATGGTTTACTAATAAATCCTGTGCGTTTTCATCGCCTTGTTGTGCTTTTTTTACTAATTCCATTGTTTCAGAGTGACTTAACAAGCCATAGTTATTATTTTTCATAGAGCTTGCTTTCATATTATCTACTCCTCAGCTTTTACGCTACTAAATACTTTCACCATTCTAACTCTGGTACCTTTTCCTATCTCTGAAACTAACTCCAATTCATCCATAAATGTTCCCATAACAGTAAAGCCCATTCCTGATCTCTCAAGTTCTGGTCTTGAAGTATAGAATGGTTCCATAGCTTGATCTATATCTTTAATTCCTATTCCATTATCTTCGACAATAATCTCAATTTTATTTCCTTCTATTCTACATTCGATAATTACTGTACCAATTTTGTCTTCATATCCATGAATTATGGCATTTGTTACGGCTTCAGAAACAGCGGTTTTTATATCCGATAGCTCTTCTATTGTTGGATCTAGTTGAGCCGCAAATGCAGCTACAACAACTCTTGCAAAAGACTCATTTTTTGATTTACTAGGAAATTCTAATCTCATACTATTTTGTATCATATAAACTATCACTCCTTTTAGATATTATCAGGAATATCGTTTAAATCATTGTAGATTTCAACGATTTTTAGTATGCCTGACATTTTAAGTATTTTTTCAACCCTTGACGATACGTTTATCATATATAACTTACCACCATTATCTGACACCTTTTTATATCTACCCATTATTAACCCTATACCTGAACTATCCATAAAATTTAGATTTTTCAAGTCTAAAACTATATTTTTTAGTCTCTTTTCAAAATATGTCCTATCTATCTCCTTTCTTATTTCTTCTGCTGAATGATGATCTAGTTCACCATTAAAATTTACGATAAGTGTTTTATCTCGGGTATCAAGTGAAATTTTCAAATACATCTCCTCCTCTAATTAGTCAAATATCTTAATGAGTTATTCTCTAAATAAATCAAGTTTTCCTTCAATGAAAAATGTCTTGTTTTGTTTTTTATTGTGTGTATTTGAGTGTTCTTGTAAAAATGGTATGGCTAAATTGCTTCTATAAAGAAAAGCCACTTGAAAAGTGGCTTATAAAATAGCTTTAATTAATTTTTACTTAATAAGGTGTTGTTTTATTAATTGCTTTTTCCTCAGCAATTAATACTCCTTCTTTAACACTTTTTCCGAAGAAGTGCAATATTACAAAAATAAGTGCAATACCTATTATTAAGGTAATAACTACATTTAGTTTAAATATACCAACTAAAATGTAACAGAACATAGCTATGCCAGCGCCAATTAATGAATATGGCATTTGAGTTTTAACATGATCCATATGGTCTGCTGCTGCAGCCATTGATGACATAATTGTAGTATCAGATATTGGCGAACAGTGGTCACCAAAAATACCTCCCGATAATACAGCACTCATTGTTACTATAATAAATGATGAATCAACAACACCATTTAATACATAACTATTTGCTAGTGGAACTGCCAACGGTATAACAATAGCCATTGTTCCCCAAGATGTTCCTGTAGAAAAAGACACCATACATGAGATTAAAAATACTATTATTGGTAGTATCCCAGCGGGAACACTCCCAGAAACTACTTTGACTAGGAAGTCAGCTGTGCCTACATCGTTAGTAATACCGCCTAAGGACCAAGCTAAAATCAAAATAATTGCTGTTATAACTAAAGATTTTGCCCCATCTACCCATGAGTCAAATGCCTCTCCTAATGTCAATATCTTCTGTGATATAGCTAAAATAATTGATACAATACTTGAAGTAATAGCCCCCCAAATAAGAACAACACTGGCATCAGCATATCCAAAGCAGTCTCTTAAGCCAGATAATGAAAATGGATTTAATGATGCTCCATCCGCCACTGCTGCAAGATATCCATTATACCATAAACCTGCAAAAGATATTATAATTAATGTCAATATAGGTATAATAGCATTTGATGCTCTTAGCTTAGTGTTCTCTTTTATCTCCATATTAGAAATTTCATCACCAGCCATAGGCTTTGCATTATCAGCATTTAATTTACCAGTAAGTCTTGCCCTTTTTTCAGCATGATACATAGGTCCTATTTCTTTTTGGGTAAAAGCTATAGCAAATACTAGAATCAGTGCAAATATATTATAGAAAGTATATGGAATTGATCTTAAGAATACAAAATAAATATTTTCTGAGGCGCCTATAGCCTCATAAGCGTTTTTCATAACTCCAATCTCGTATCCTACCCAAGTGGATACTAAAGCCATCCCTGCAACTGGAGCAGCTGTGGAGTCTATTATATAAGATAGTTTTTCTCTTGAAACCTTCATTTTATCAGATAAAGGTCTCATAGTCGGGCCTACTATAAGTGTATTGGCATAATCATCAAAAAAAACAAGAATTCCTAATATCCAAGTCACTATTTGAGCTCCTCTAGCAGTTTTTGTTTTTTTAGCTAGAGCATCAGCAACAGCTTTTGTTCCCCCCATTTTTGATACTACACCAATCATCCCGCCAATACTTAATGTAAATATCAGTATAGCTGCATTCCATGAATCAGCAGCAGAGCCTAATAAATACTCATCTAAAGTTCTTAGGAATGCATAAAATGGATTGCCTCCATACAATAATAAAGCACCCACAAATACCCCTAGAAATAAAGATAGCAGAACCTGTTTTGTAATAAATGCAAGAGCAATAGCTAGTAAAGGTGGTAGTAATGATAGTAATCCAAAATCAACACTTGCATCTTCTGTTGATTGAGCAAAAGCTTTAAAAGATATAATGCATAAAGTAAGAATGATTGTGATAATAATTATTAGTCTTTTTTTTGACATTTACAATCAACCTCCCTTTTTTATTTAAATTACCCTCCTTTCATTTAATTTCATTATTTTTTATTCAACCAATTTTTGAATATTCCTTCTTTTCTGAAAGTTAAACCGTTCAATCTTTTTCTACAATTTTAGGCATAATAAAAGAGCTATTTCTAGCTCCTCCACTGTTTTATTTCACTATGCTTTTGCATGCTATAATTACATGGTTAAGAAGTATTGCTGATGTTACACTACCTACTCCTCCAGGCACCGGAGTAATAGCTTTTACGCTTTCAACTACATTATCATAGTCTACATCTCCACATATTTTACCATCACCTGCATCATTGATTCCCACGTCTATTACTATACTATTTTCACTAAAATATTCTTTTCCTAGCATTCTTGCTTTTCCAACAGCTGCAACTACTATGTCTGCGCTTGCAGTTACTTTAGGTAAGTTTTTAGTTTTCGAGTGGCATATTGTAACTGTCGAGCTTTCTCCTAAGAACATCATGCTAAGAGGTCTACCAACTACCATACTTCTATTTATTATTGCTACATTAGCACCTACTAATGAGACACCGTAGTGTTTTAGAACCTCAATTACAGCCTTTGGAGTACAAGGAACAAAACCATCTAATTCTCCCTCAAATACTTTCTCAAGGTTAACTGGATTCATACAATCAATGTCTTTTCGTGGATCTATTATATTTTTTATCACCTCATAATCGATATGATCTGGTAACGGTCTAAACATCAATATTCCATGCACGCTATCATCTTCATTTACCTTTTTTAATAATTCAACAAATTCATCCATAGGAGTATCTACTGCTACTTCAAATACTCTGGCCTGTATTCCTACAGACTCACAATTTTTAACGACACTTTTTTCATAAGAAATATCATCAGCCCTATTTCCCATTCTAATGATGCCTAAAGTTGGAATGATGTTTTTTTGATTTAACACCTCAGCTTCAGCCTTAATCTTTTCCTTTATCGCCTTTGCTACAGGAGCTCCCTTTAAAATTTCTGCCATATGTAATCCATCCTTTCAAATGATATATTTAAAAAAATAAAATACATTGCTCATACAAATTTTCTTAAAACAAGTCATTACCATTATATTAGCACACTAACAACCTTTTATTCAACTAAAAGACATATTATTAAAAAATGAAAAAAGTCTTATTAAGATCTAAATATATTAGTTCTTAATAAAACTCTAATAATTACAAGTCAATATGTATTAATTCCCAATTATCCTTCTAGCTGTAACAAATCTTTGCTTGTAATAAGTAGAATCTACATCATCTATTTTGACTTTTTTTGAACCAGTAGAAGCATGTATCATCTTGCCATCACCTATATACAAGCCTACATGGGATATCCCCTTACCATTAGTATTGAAAAAAACTAAATCACCAGTAATTAAATCTTCTTTTCTTACATAAACGCCCGAACTAGCTTGTGTACTAGAAGAACGTGGCAATTTCACTCCTATCTGTAAAAAAGCTGCATAGATTAGCCCAGAACAATCATAGCCTTTTTTCCCAACATCTCCTCCAACATAAGGTTTTCCAATGGCATTATAAGCATATTCTATTACTTTGCTGACGTTAGTAGAATCTCTCCTATTAAAGGTAGATCTTGAAGCCTGCACATTATCCTTGTTAAGAGAAACTAGAAGGGGATTGACAAAAAATTCATTACCTTCTTCATCTAATACTATATATTGATTGTCCCTAAAGTCCTTTATATATAATATATCTGCCTTTTTTATATGTAAATATTTGTTACCATTATTCTTTACAGTCATAGTAGCCGTTGCTGTTCCATAAGAAATGTTTTCTTTCTCAACAAATCCCTCTTCTAATAATGAAAGAAGAACATATCCTTTTTTCTGATTTCCTGTCCTGAATAAGCCGAATTGACCATCTGAATTTTCTAAATAAAGAGTTTCACCTAATTCTAGTTCTTTTATAGGATTAGAATTAAGATTTGGCTCTGTATACATAATTGCAGTTAAACTCTTTACCCAAAATATTTTAGTTTTTTTCGTAACTACAAGCAAATCTTGCTTGTCCGTATAATATGTACTATTATCTGCATTAATTATATATTGATTTTCATTTTCCTCTGATATACATACTCTAGTTCCTTGCGAAAAAGTTGTAACGCTTTCACTGTCTTTATCCATCAATACTGAATTTTTTAAAAATACTCCTGTATCTCCAAAAGCTGGGCTAGTTACAAAAATTAAAGTAGCCACAGCTAAAGCAGCAGCACGCCTTTTCACTACTCCCACATCCCTCCGTTAGATAAAAACCTAATAAATAGTTAATAATTATTTATTACTATTATATTACATTGATATTCAGTAAGCAACACTATGTTGATGAACAAAATGATTTAAAATATATTGTATCAAAAAAGAAAACT
>CAZUFW010000027.1:0-25228 GCA_964619895.1 uncultured Clostridia bacterium
CAGACAATATGTACGCTGTGTAGTTTTTAAGGTGCAAACCTTAAATTAAATATATAGAAGCTCTAAACTAAAGTTAGGGCAACGCAGTTTCGCAACACAAATTTATTAGCTCGCTAAGGCTCGCATAAATTTGGTGCTCATTGCGTCTGACCTACCAGCGATTCTTTCGATAAAAGAGTTCGAAACAATCGGGTTAGGGCAAGAATCCAGTGACAAAAGCGAAGGGGTCACACCTGTTCCCATACCGAACACAGAAGTTAAGCCCTTCAGCGCTGATGGTACTTGGTGGGAGACCGCCTGGGAGAGTAGGACGTCGCTGGATTTTAATTTATTTGATCCAATTTTAGAGATTGGGTCTTTTTTATTTTCCACTATATTCTCGCAGTCTCGAAACACAAATTTATTTGCTCGCTGTCGCTCACATAAATTTGGTTCTCGTTGCGTTTGCCTACTAGCAATTTTCTGACAAAAGCATTCAGAAAATCGGGTTAGGTCATAAAGGACGTTGCTGGATTTTTTATTTTTTGAAAGTTAATGACTTTTCATTCAATAAAAATATTTATCCTACCGACGGAATGCTTATACATGCTACTTTTTTCTTTATACATATTATCGTTAGTTATTTTGTATAAATTATCATATAATACCGCTAAATCATAGATATAGTTTCTTTTGATAAAATACTTTTCGCAACCTATAAGCAATTTAAAAGCATCACTATAATTCTTATTCAAAAAATTGATATGACCAACCATAAAATTATAATTGTTCTTACTCATTTGATGTAAATGACTAAAGGTTATTTTATTTGATAGCTCTAAAACCTTGTTGTATTCCTTCACGTTGAAATACAGGGTTATTTCTTGCATAAGAAATTTGTAATATAGATATTTATAATTAACATATTCCTTTTTACAATATTCAACTATTTCAAAAGCCTCAGTAAATTTGGAAGAATGTCTTAGATTGTTAATGTAGTTTATGTAGCAGCGGCCAATTTCTTGTTTATCATCTTCGTAAGATAACAGAAGAATACTTTTTTTTATATGTTCAATGGCTTTATTATAATTTTTAACATTAAAATAAGCCACATTTGCTGCTATGTGCAATTGTGGTGTTATTATTCGGTATGATAAAGTATTATTTGCTTTTAGAAATCCTTCAATTAAATTGATAGTCTTATGATATTGGAATGTATTATTAAATATGTAAGCTAAGTTGTTATGTACAATAAAGTAAATTAAAGAGGTGAAAGCTTCATATTTAGATAGGTACCTTATAGCCATGTATGAATAATGCTTGGCTTTTTCATAATTATGATTGTTTATCATCATTTTGCATAGAGTGTTTAAAGCATTACCTACGTTAATAACATTTTGTTTTTGTATATCTTTTTCTGATCTTTCATATTTATTTACATACTTCTTTAATAATTTTATAGATTCCCTATAAATCTTAGTAGAGTAGTATGAAGTTCCTACGTAATAATATTTATTAAAATCGTCTATTTGACTAAATTTGTCACGATTGTATTCGTAATACTCTATAAGTTCATAAAACTTATTATTATTGAACAGATCTTGTAGTTCTAATTCTGAATGTGAAATAGTACTATTTGCAGTTTCATGATAGTTAATATCATTGAAAAAGAAACTTATAGGAACATTTAGCTTTTCTGATATATAAATAATTTGTCTGATAGATGGGACCATTTTACTATTTTCAATTCTACTTAAAATACTTCTATTCATAAAATCCCCACATAGTTCATCTTGAGAAAGCCCTTTTTGTAGCCTAAAAGCTCTAATTTTAGGACCAATACATTGTTCCATTTTGATTCCTCCATTGTGCATAATAGTAACTTTTTTGTGATTCTAAAATGAATTGGTATCCTTTTCTTAGTATTGACTAGATTTCCTAATACAATTATTTTAAATCGTCCATTGATAATATTTAAGAAAACAATAGCATATTTACTTTATTATGTCAAAAATGTTATTTTGATGATACTGGTATAGAAGACAACTATAAAAGTCATTATCGGAATCGTATTAAGTAGAGTAAGAAAAGATCATATACTGTCTTTATTAACCTAAACAAAATATACGAGGGGGGAAAATAATGAAAAGAGGTATAATTTCTCTAATTATATTGGCTAGTGCTTTGTTGATTCTATTCATTTCGCCAATACATTCTTATGCAGAAGAAGACGAACAAAATAAAATATTTTTTATTACAAATGTAGAAGACTTGTAATAGATACTATTTTGTAAGCTAAATAATATTATTGCCCACAGATAATATCTTAAAAACAAAATTAAAATATTTGAAATCATAAAAAAGGCTATCACACAGTATATTAATAATTTGCTAGGACAATTAAAATAAGAGGAATTGACATAATAATCTAACAATAATTACTTATTCTAACTCAGAGAATATTAAAATATAGAAAATTTGCCTTTGTATAGGTAATTATAAGGAGGTGAAAAATGTGAAATACGTAAAGCCTTCAATAAAAGAAATTTCTGTTTGCATTACAGCTGATAAGTGGCTTCTTAGCTTAAAGCAATTAGCAGATTAGCAAATAAATAATTAAAATTAATTGTCCTAGCAAAAACATAATAGTAGGTGATAAAAATGCAAAGTAATAAAATAGGAATGGTCCAATTTGATATTACTACTAAGTGCAATTTTAATTGCAATCATTGTTATGCTAGTGAACTTGGTGATAGAAGTGAAGAACTATCATTTGAAGATATTGTAACTATTATTGATAACCTATGTATACCTGGAGTTGCATCCATTGCCTTTTATGGTGGAGAACCTTTAATGAGAAATGATATAGAGAATATTATAAAATACTGTACAGATAAAGAAATAGATGCGTATATCGTTACTAATGGTTATTACATTAATTCCAAAATCGAATCATTAGTTAAAAGTGGATTAAAAGGAATAGCAGTTAGTATTGATGGTATTACAGAAGATACATATAAGAAAATAAGAGGAAATAATTATTTTAGCATTGTAAAAAGCAACTTTTCCTTATTAAGGAACACTGGAATAGATTATAGGGTTATTAATTTTGTTTTAATGAAAGAGAATATGGAAGAAGCTAAAAATGTGATAGATTTTGCTCTTGAAGTTGGTGCAACAAGAATAAACTATGAGATTATGGCCATGGAAGGGAATGCTATAAAAAATAAGATTTGTTCACAGGTAGAACCTAAAGATCTTGTTAAAGTTATTGAAGAAATTGCTATAAGTATTTCTCATAGAAAGCTAAATGAAGAATTCGTAAACATAGATATTTCTCCTCCAAAACTTATTGAATATATAAACAAGAAATATGGGTTAAACTTTACTATCAATGAAAGAGGAAAGCATATTCTTCTAAATATGCTTTATATTGATTATAATGGATTAGCTTTTCCATGCAAAGGTGTTTATCCAAATTTCAATTATAAAAGTAGCAACATGAAATTGGAAGGAGTTAATCTATTAAAAAATAAAGCAATTGACGCAGTAAAAACAGAACAATTTATTGACTATTTTCTTAATACTGGTCCTGATAAAATAAAAGATAAATTAAGCAATTGCAGTAAATGTAAATTTTTCATTAGGAACTGTTATCCATGTCCATTAGCTTCAGTAAGTTCGGAATATGCTATCGCTGAGAATTGCACTGGGTATCCTATAAGTAAGGTATGTGAAATAGTAGATAGCTTTATCTATAAAGGATAGGAGGTTTGTGTATGAATGGTATTCTTGATTTAAAACCTAAAAAGAAAGAACATGTAAGAATAAGACCTCAAATGGATGAATATGCATTATTTGACACGTTAACTGCTCGTTTCTTTGTCATAAATGAAATTGGTTACAATGTATTTAATGAATGCGACGGCATTAAAAAAGTAGAAGAAATCACTGAGATTATTTTTGATATGTGTATAGAAAAACCAGAAAAATCAGAAATACAAAATGACATAATTGAGATGATTAACATGCTAGAAAAATATAATTTAATTGAAGTGAGAGCATAGATATGTATGATGTATCTATAGTAAATGCAAGTTTTTGCGTAAACAAGCCATATATACCAATAGGACCACTAATTGTACTTAAGGAACTTGAGAAAAAAGGTTTTACTGTTGAATTTAAAGACTATCAGCTCATAAAACATAATTGTATAGATTATCAACTTATTGCAGAAGAACTTAATAATTTAGCAAGTGAAATAATATGTATAGGTGTATTCGCAAATTCCTTACCAATTGTATTAAAAGCAGTTAATCTTTTCAAGAAGGTTAAGCCTAAATCAAAAATTATTTTAGCAGGAGCAGGGGTATCTGATGTACCTGATAGAATATTTCAGGTTTCAGATATAGACATAATAATAAGAGGAGAAGGAGAGATTACTACACCTGAACTAATAAAATGCTTGAAGCGAGGAGAAGCGATAACTCATATAAGAGGAATAACATATAGGCATGGGAACAATATAATACACAATCCAGATAGAGATAATCTAAAATGTATTGATTTTTATCCTGATTATAGTCGAATAAACTTTGCTCACTATAATAATGAAGTAACAATTATTACGAGTAGAGGATGTCCTTATGAATGTAGCTTTTGTGCTAAACCTATATGGCGTTCTGGAATTGGGTATAGAAGCCTAGATAACATTTTTCAAGAAATTGAATCAATAAAGGACTATATAAATAGGATATATTTTTGTGATGATGCTTTTATTGTTGATAGAAAGAGGGTATTTGAGTTTTGCAACAGATTTAATGAATTAAATCTAAATATCAAATGGGAGTGTACTGGCAGAATAGGATTATTGGATGAAGAGCTGCTAAGTAAGCTTAAGGATTCTGGTTGTGATACCCTTTATTTAGGGATAGAGTCGGGAACTAATAAAGTACTATCAAAATTGAACAAAAAAATAACTATAGAGAATGCACGTAAAGAAATAGAACTTGCTAAAAAGTATGTCCAAAATATTTACACTTCTTATATCTGGGGATTTCCATTTGAAACATTAGAAGATTTCAATAATACTATATTTAATTATATGTTAGATTCTATTGATAGTAAAACAAGGCCTGTTTTGAATCTAGCTACACCTTTTATATCTACTCAGCTTTATAAAGAGTATAAAGACAGTTTAGTTTTTTTAGATGACAATAAATATAGTGGATCAGTTTTACCTATGGATATTGATGATACAAACTATGATGAAATGAGAGAATTTATTATAAAAAATATAGATATATTTCCTTCGTTCTTTTTTATTAATCATGAAAGCTTTATTGAAAAGAAAAATATGATTGATAAATTGTTAGAGAAAAAGAATACTAAGGAGGTCAATTATGCATGATATAACGCTTGTAAATTCGGGGTTGTTGATGAAAGGTATATCAGTTCCTATAGGACCATTAATAATTGCTGCAGCGCTACAAGAGGAAGGATATAAAGTAGACTTTAGAGATTATCAAGGCAAAGACCTGAACAAAAGGTTTGATCCTAAGACATTTAAAGAATTTTGCAAAAGTGATTCGAAAATATTAGGAATATCTGCAACTTGTAACTCTATGCCTCTAGTTTTAGGCGCTATAGAATTAATTAAAGAAGAGGATCCAGACAAAATCATTATTCTAGGAGGACCTGGTCCTAGTGATTTAGTAAGAGAAATATTAAAAGGATTTCCTGCGGACTTTATTGTAATTGGAGAAGGAGAAAAAACGATAATAGAGTTAATCAATGCAATAAAAAAAGGGGAAGATTATAGCTATGTAAAAGGAATTGCATATAAGAAGGATAGGGATGTAGTTATTAATCCACTAAGAGAAAGGATTATTGACATATCTAAGATACCTCATCCTGCATACAATTTAATAAATTTAAATGAATATGATAGTGTAGCAACAGTTATAACATCAAGAGGATGTCCATTTAATTGCAAATTCTGTAGTGCGAATTCAATATGGAATAGGAAAATGACATATAGGGATATAGATGATATAGTTTCAGAAGTAAAATACCTTAGTAAATATTCCGATGTTATAGCATTTGCCGATGACACATTTGTTTTAGATAAGAAAAGAGCTAAAGATATAATTTATGCCATAAGAGCAGAAGGTATAAACTTACCATGGGCTTGTAATGCTAAAATAACTCTTATGGATAAAGAATGGTTTTCTTTTATGGAAAAAACTAATTGCATTCAAGTATTTTATGGAATTGAAGCTGGTTCAGATAAGATTTTAGAGAGAATAGGTAAAGGACATACTGTTGAGCAGGCAAGAAAAGTAATAGCAGAAACAGCTGGTTATATTAGTAATGTTAGAACATCATATATTTGGGGATACCCTTTCGAAACAATTGATGATTTCTATGATCTAGTCCAAATGCTTTACCAAGACATGCAAATTCCTAATGTTTATAGTCAAATGTCATTATTATCACCATTACCAAGCTCAGATTTATATAAAGAATATGGAGCAAACATTGAGTTTAGGGTTGATGCTCAGTCAAGAGCAGGAGGACTCCCAGTAGATTTGGATATTGTTGATTATCCGGAAATGATAGAGTTTATTAAAAAATATCCTAAACTATTTTCATCATTTTATTATTATAAGCATGACGATTTTGATTTAAAATTAAATGCAATTAAAAAAATTGACTGGATTTATGATGAAGATAAGGTAAAAGAATATGGTTATTAATAGAAAGTTTAAGGTGATAATATGATGGTTAGAACGTTAAATAACTTATTAGAAAAGTTTTGCAAAATACTAATACATAATATAGGTGGAAAAATATTTGGAATTACGATCATATTTATTCCTGCTGTATTTTGTGTTAGTTCCATAGTAAAAAATAATATGATTAGAATCAGTGTTTCTAGCATTATTTCATTAATAATTGTAACATATGTTGGGCTGTTTATAGGTGGATACATTCATGAGTTAGGACATCTTATTTGTTTGAAATTATTGAAATGCAAAAGCAAGATTAAAGTTATGAGAAATGATCATTCTAAAGTTATTTTTTTTAACATGAAGACAGAAATAATATCTGATCACCCATTAAATTCAACCTCCAGAAACCTTATTTATAGGTCAATTTCCGGTATGTTAGCAAATATAATAGCCGAAGTAATATTTATTATTATTGGATATTCAACAGGTCAAATTATTTTCTATTACCTTGCGTGTATTCAGGGTTTTAGCGGTCATGGAGCAACATCTTTAGCTAGTATACATAGCGATACAGATATAAGTACAATAAGAAAGGCATTAGCTGTCAAAGACGACGTAGACGTTGATATACAAGAGAATGGTGACTCAAACAACATAATTATAAAAATAAGACTAAATATTCAAGGGTATTTAGAGGACCCTTATTGGTTGCTGACACGAAGTAAAGATATAGTTTGGCTAAGCAGAGATTTCATTAGCTTTGACATGGGAGAACATGATATTTTAATAGCGAATAAAGTTAATAACAGTGAATGTGATTTAGTTGTCCATACTAGTAAAGATAAGGAAATAGAATTAATAACTAAAACAGGAAGAAAGATAAGGCTAAATAATAATAAAATGGAGGGCTTGTATGTGGAGAATATTTACTAGTAAAAATATAGTAATGACAAATAAAAATTTCGTATTGTTATTGCTAGGAAAGCTGACCACACAAATTGGAAACTGGATATATTTTTTAGCATTAATATATTTTGTGAATAAACTTAGTGGCTCAGTTTCTTATGTCAGTATAGTCTTATTCCTTGATGCTGCCATTTGTTTAACATTAGCAACGGTTGCTGGAAGTGTATGTGATAGATTTTCAAGAAAAAAAGTCTTGGTATGCTGTGATTTCATGAGTGGAATTCTATGTTTGATAATGGGAGTAAGAGCCTTATTTGGAAATGTTACTCTTTATGAAGTATATATAATTACTGTATTGCTAGCGATTACAAAAACGTTTTTTTCACCTGCTTTAAAATCTTTGATACCTAATATAGTGAAAGAGGAAGAATTAAATAGAGCTAATTCCTTGATCCAGTCTACAAATAGCATTACAAGTATATTGGGGCCATTTCTAGGTGGAGTACTGATAGCTGCAATCAGCATACCTCTTGCTTTTATCATAAATGGAATTTCATATATTTTATCAGCTATAAGTGAAATGTTTATTGAGGTACCTTATGAGCAAGAGAAAGTTAGAGAGGATACTATTGCTAAGAATATAAGACGTATATTCCAAGATACAGTTAGTGGGATAAAATTTATTAATTCAAATCAAACAATCAAAAGCATAATGTATGTTTTTTCTGTTATGACCTTTTTTGCGGCACCCATGGTTTTAATCTTTCAACAACTGGTTGAGAGATACTATAGCATGAATTCAGTAGCGCTAGGACTCCTAATGATAGCTGATGCAATAGGAACTCTATTAGCAGGTCTATACTTAGCTATAAGGCCAATTGTGAAGCGTCAAAAAGAATTTGTAGCCATATTTCCAATTTTTTGTGGAATTGCATTGATTATAATCGGCAATGTACTAAACTTTTATGTGGCTGTAATTACAATGTTTATACAAGGATTTGTATCAGGCTTTGGTGAAATAAGTCTAATTACCATATTTCAAAAAGAAACCACGGATGACAAAAGAGGTATGATTTTTAGCTTATACTCTATGATAATAAATGTTTTAACACCTATTTCACTGATTATGTCTGGCTTTATTTTGGAAAAAGTGACTATAACTCTAGTATTAACTATATGCGGTATCGCATTAATACTCAGCTCAATGTATATGATACTTAATCTAATTAAGAAAAATAAAGAGGTTGTAAAGGAATACTAGTTCTATTAATATTTCTTAACTTCAAGCCTTTGAATTTCATATTGCAGGTGGAGGCTTACTTATGGAACTTTCTATTTTGGATTATAAAGCTTCTTAATAACATGTGAAGGCTTTCTCTAGTTCACAGGAAATACCCTAGGGCCCCAGATTTATTAGAGTTAGCCTTTACAAAGCTATATGAGGCGAGCTTTCAAACTTATAACCTAAGATTTTAAGCCTTTTTATAATAGCTGGAAAAGCTTTTAAGGAATTTTTTAATATACTATTTTATTTGCTTTATACCTAATATCTGCTTTCTGTAAATCTTTTTTCCACTTCCATTTCAAGTCTCATAAGTTTATTGATAACAAATGGCGGTTTCCTATGCCTATATTTACCACTAACTGTGACTGTTTCAGATTTTGTGTTTTTATCTTTTTTTACAAATGCTATATGAGGCGATTTTGTATTTAAGACTTCAAACTTACAGCCCAGAAATTTAAGTTTTTCTATTATAGTTGGAAGAGCCTTTAAGGTATTGCCCTTTGCAGCAGTATCATGAAAAAGCACTACTGCTGTATTATTTTTATTAATCCATGTCAATGTGTTATTGATTATATCGTTTACAGAAGCAGGAGATGCGGATGCATCTCCACTGCTAGCATTCCAATCGAAATGAATATATCCTTCCTTTTCAAGTCTATCCATTATTTCATTCATTACTTTTTTCCCTTTTTCAGTTCTGGTTGCAGTGTTATTTGAGCCTCCAGGAAATCTTATTATTTTAGGACGTTTTCCAGTTGCTTCAAATATAACATTTTCGTTTTTATATAAATCGTTAAAGAAGTTATCTACACTTTTATATATATAATTATAATTATGGCTATAAGTATGATTGCCAAGAGAATGCCCTTCATCTGATATTCTCTCGAGCAAGGATTTTGCCTCCTCTGTTTTAGTACCTATAACAAAAAAAGTAGCTTTCACTTCTTCTTTTTTCAGGATATCTAATACCTTATTAGTAATAGAACTTGGACCATCGTCAAAAGTAAGATATACGGTTTTGTGCGACCAAGCATTTTCTTTATTTAGGCTATTTATTATATTAGGCACTGGCTTTGGCTGTACCTCCTTTTTTTGCTCTGTAGGTTTGTTTTCTTCAATTGGTGTAGCAGGAGATTTATCTTCGTTGTTTGTATTATTTTCATGAACTGGGTTTTCTGTGACTGGTTTTCCCTCATTATTAATACTTTCTTCTGGACTACTTTCACTAGGCTGTGTAGAATTAACAATAGGTTCCTCAGTTACATTAGTATTGTCTCTTTCTGTATTTTCATTTATTTCATCATCTAGCATTGCTAGCTGCTGGGAACTTAGTATTGAACTAGGCAGATTGTCTGCATAGGCAAAACTAGATATAATAAGTATGACAAGAATAAATACTAGGACTTTTTTCATTTATATCCTCCTTAAGTAGTGCGTGTATTACAATATATAATGTATTTGCTATAATCATCATACACTAAATGCTGGTAAAATAGTATAACAAAATAGTTACACTTTGTTATTTGGCTCTATTGAGCACTATTATCATAAACCCATATTATTCCCCAGTCTCTCAACACAAATTTGTCCACTTCTTTTTAGTGGTACAAATTGGGTGCTCGTTGCGTTTGAACTACCGATGTATATTTTCCCTTTTTGATATTATTATGATAGAGTATACTCATATATACCCAAGACTAAAGACAAAACCCTATAAAATATTAAGAAGTGTAGCTATGGTTTTAGATTCTATTAAAGATTTATACGAGATGCTACTCTAAATTTATAATATGACAAGCAATTCTAATCATAGAATTTAGTAACTATGACTAGGAGGCTTGTCTATGAGAGATTCATGGAGAGAATTGGCTAGTGTATATATAGGTACTGTAATAGGAGCTGGCTTTGCGTCTGGACAGGAAATAATACAATTTTTCGGAGTTTTTGGGTGTAAGGGGTTATATGGGATTGTACTTGCATCAATTTTATTTTCCGCAATAGGAGCAATTGTATTACTAAAGGTATATAGAAATAAAATTACCTGCTATAGTGAGTATATAGCACCACTTTTCGGACGGAGATTAAGCAAAATCATAGAACTTATAATAACTTCTTATCTTTTTATAGGATTTTGTATAATGATTGCTGGAAGTGGTGCAGTATTTGTTGAGCAGCTTAATTTGTCAGCTAATATTGGGATTTATCTTATGGCATTTTTATGCTTTCTCACCTTAGCATTTAGTGTAAAAGGAATAACTTTCGTAAATAAATTAGCTGTTCCTTTTTTGATTATAGGGATCCTATTAGTGGGGTCGACTGTAATAGCAAGGGAAGGATTTGTTTTCAGCAATTTTCACGGAGCAAATGTAACTAAAACTGGAAACTGGCTAACATCAGCTATTCTTTATGTAAGCTATAATAGCATATCGGCAGTGGTAATAATGACATCTCTTCTTCCTATCATAACTAATGAGAAACAAGCAATAAAAGGAGGAATATTAGGAGGATTGGGACTTGGAATCATGGCCATATTTATTCTATTATCTACTCTTATATTGTATACTGATGTATATAGCATAGAGATACCTATGGCAAAGGCTGCACAACATTTAGGCAATTGGGGGGGATACATGTATTCTGTTATATTATGGCTTGCTATGTTTACTACTGCCATTGCCAGTGGTTTTGGTTGCGTAAACAGGATTTCCTCTTCGTTTAAAGGAAATCAACTATTCATTTCAGCAGTTTTTTGTATAATTGCTATTCCTTTTGCTAAAATAGGTTTTTCTAACTTAGTATCAATACTTTATCCCCTATTTGGATATTTAGGGCTTTTCATGCTTATATATATTATTGTTAATCAATTTTTGAGTATTGTAAGTATGCGTAGAAGGAATTTATATAGACAAAAGTGAATTATACATATTAAGAAGGGAGGGAAGCACTATGCTTGCAAAGGAAGAGAAAAGCAAAGGTAAGAAACTAATATGGATAATTCTAACGATTATAATAATTTCCTTAATGTTTTTTATCAGCTCATTAAGGGACAAAGTACAAGGCTTATTTAAACAAACAGAAAAGTCATTGGAACTTATACAAAGTACAGATATTCCCTGGTTTAAAGATGGAGAGGCAAAGGACTATGATGGGGTCATAGTAAATTCTAATAATAAAAATATTACTTCATATAATTTATTAGGAAACCAGATATGGTCAAAGAGCATAGATTTTGACGCCTCATTAACTCACTTCGGGGAAAATACCATTTATGCAGCAGATAAGGACAAAGGCCAGATTGTTGCCTTTAATACCCAAGGGGAAAAATTGTGGACTTATGAAGCTAGACAAGCAATAAACAAAGTTGTTGAGAGAAATGATCTTTTAATAATATATACAAAAGCAGGTGAACAAATTGACCAGATAAATGTTTTGGATGAGAAAGGTTCCCTTTTGGCCAATACGGTTGTAGACAAAGGAAGGCTTTTATCTAGTAACATTTCTAATGATAGAAAAAAGTTTGCACTTGTTACATTAGACTTTTCCGATAATAAACTGCAAAGCAGTCTTTTATTATACACCATAGAGGGAGAGCTTCTATGGAAAAAAGATTTCTCAAATTGGATTATTCTTGATGCAGCATTTATTGATAATAGTACTGTACTCATGATAAGTGATAGTAAAATAGTAAGTTTAAATATAGAAAATGAATTGCTATGGAGTAAGGAACTTGAAGGTAGGTTAAAAGATATTGAGGTGAAACCAAAGCAAGGAGAAATATATCTGCTTTATGGAGAAAGCAAGGATTACATAGAGGTATTAGAGCCAAATGGAAAGACAAAAAGCAAGCTTGCATTAGACAATTATTACAACAATATATATATAAACAAAAGTAATATCTTTTTGACTGGAGAAGATAGGTTGATAGGGATAGATAACAACAAAGTTTTTTTAAATTATAAATGTGAAAATAAAATAGAAAACTTAGCATTTGAAAAAGGCAATATTCTTTTATTTACTGAAAAAAATTTATTAATAGGAAAATTATCGAATAAAAAAGAAGAGATGAGCAATTAATGTTCACATAAAAAGGCAGGTGTTTAGATGAACTGGGTTGATATATGCATTTTTGCTATCTTAGCTATAAATTCATTAATTGGCTTTAATCAAGGTTTTATTATTTCAGTCTTTAGTTTACTTGGACTTATAATATCCTATTTTCTTGCCAGATTATATTATCCAATAATAGCTCAATTTATATTAAATAATCAGGGAATATATGATAAAATAAGAGATTTTGTTGATAAAAGACTATATTCAATGTTTGATGATAAGGCAGATATTTTTAGCCATGGACCTTTGTTAGATAAATTGAACTTACCAAAGCCCTTAATAGATATTATGACGAAAAGCCCCAAAGTAGGTTCATACACTTCTGGACTATCAGAAGCTGCTCTAAATATTATGTCTGAGGCTTTGACTCGCATATTCATAGATTTAATAAGCTTAATTATTGCTTTTATAATTGCGAGAATAGCAATGATTTTTATTATAAGGCTTTTAAGTGTATTTTCAGAGCTTCCTATGTTAAAGCAATTTAATAAATTATTGGGCCTTGGCTTTGGCTTTATTAAAGGATTTTTGATAATTTTAGTGATATTTGCTATACTTACTCCTATCATATCAGTATCACCTAGCGGCTTTTTAGCTGAAGGAATTTTTGGTTCTGGGATAGGGTACTATTTATATGATAATAACATATTATTAAAGTATTTAAAGAATGTAATCTTGTAAATCTTCATAAGGGGGAAATATGAAGTGGGAAAGAAAAATAGTGATTTATTAGGAATTATTTTAATTTTAATAGGAATTGCTGTATTTTTACTTAATACAAGTCTTTTGCCTGAAAATTCATTATTAATTTTAGTGGGTATAATTTTTTTAACAATCTATTTTAGCAGGAAATATACCTGGAGTTTGATAACTGGTATGGTCGTAGTTGTCGTAGGAGTAACGTCGGTGGTTGATGATTTGTTCCAAACTAAAATAGATCTTGCTGGATTTACATTTTTAGTTGGCTTGGGAATAGTTTTTTTAATTTTATACTATTCTAAAAGAATAATGGGTTTTGTTTTTCCTGGGTTTATTTTACTGGCCATAGGTATGTACACACTATTATCTAGTGTATATCATGGAGAAACGTCTTGGATATTTTTCTTCTTATTAGGACTGTCCTTTTATGGAATTTACCTTGCTGAATTTATGAAAAGAGGTAGTCGTTGGCCTCTAATCCCTGGAACAATTTTAATAGGTTTTGCAGCATTATTATATCTGACATTTAATAATGTAATTAAAGCAAGTGTTTGGAATATAATATCTTATGTTTGGCCTGCCCTATTAATAATTATAGGTATTAAGATTATATTTGATAATGTAAATCATAAGACGCAATGAATAAAAATACGGTGTATATACACCGTATTCTCTTACTCAACTATTATCTCTACTCTTTCACCGTCTCCACTTTCAACATCTACTATTTTTCCTTCTGCTCCATTTTTAATTAATTCAGCTATTTCATTAAAGTCTATATCTTTCAGGTCTGAGTTTTTCAACTCAGGAGAAAATTTTGTTGCCATTTTTAGGCCTACATCTACTAGAGCCAATGGAATATTTACGTTTACTTTTGTATTGTCATCTGGATCATGAACTTTTATTCTTAGCCACTTAGAAGGTTTTGTTATGGGCATATCTTCTTTTTCTTCCAGCGCACTTAAAAGTTCTAATCCGTCTTTTGATGTTATTTTGCCATCTTCAATCATTTTAAGTATTTGCATTTTTTCTTCTTTCAAATAGGTCATACTGAGTCCCCCTTTAACCTTATATAATTTTTATTGAACCATTTGATGTTGAAGCAATTAAATTAATCTGATTTTCAATTTCAGTATTATATGCACTATGAGCTAGTATTTTTTGTTTACCAGGGCTATTCTGTTTATTTAAATCATATATAAGATTAGGTATTTCTACATCTATTTTTCCCATGGAAGTTTGGGCATCTATGTTATATGCCTTATTATAATCATCTATTTTCATTTCAATAGAACTATTTGAAGTATATGTTTCAATTTTACGTAAAGTTGATGTTTCAATGTCAGATACTTTTATACTTCCGTTAGAAGTCTTGGCAGTAATAGATGATGCCATGCAATCCTCAACTCTTAAAGATGCATTTGAGCTAGTAAGGATCATTTCCTTAGATTGTACATCCATAAATGCTATTCTACCGTTTTTTGTAGTAGCTATAATATTTTCACAATTAATACCTTGTACATTTATAGTAGCATTAGATGTTTCTAGTTCTATTTTTTTTGAATCTATATACTCAGTAGTTATTGTCCCATTATTAGAACAAGCTATTATTCTATTAGAACTTATATTACTAGTTTTAATAGAACCATTAGTTGTATCTAGTATTAGCTCTTTAGTATTTATCTTGTCAGCTTCAATTCTACCGTTAGAAGTTAATAGAAATATTTTTTCATATTCTTTAGAAGGAACATATATTTCAAGGCTTGTGCCTATTCCATTGGTGTATCTAGGTTTAAATACTAACTTGTTATTTTGCTCCATTACTTCATATACTGATTGACTCTTATCATATATTGATTTCTTAATAGAGCATCTAGCTTTGATACGTATGTTATCTTCTTCCCATGAATGAAGAATTATTTTACCGTTTGTTCCATGTATCTCAAGAATTGGAGAATCAATGTTTAAAATATTTCTATCTATTGTTTCGTTAATATTTTCATAACTGCCTGGGAATATACCAAAAGAACCATCTCCAATGAAACTATCTACCATCTTGAGTACTTTTTCTGAAAGGGAAGTAGCGCTCTCAGCTAACTCTTCCCCAACCTTTCCCATTTTTTCACCAAAGTTTTCGCCCCAGTTCCCCATTTTTTCCCCGAAGCTTTCACCCCAGGCCCCCATTTTTTCACCGAAGTCTTCACCAAAGTTTTCGCCCCAGTCATCCATCTTTTGCCCGAAGGTATCCATTTCCTTATCGAGACTCTCACTTAGACGCTCCATTTTTTCTGCCTTTTTTTCAAGCTTTTTCTCTAGTGCTTCTATCTTGTTAGTTGTAACCTTTTTTGCTGAGCTATCAGTATATTCATTTTTATCATGTATAAAACCAGTATATCTTTCTTCACTGTTAGGTATCTGTTCATCCATGTCATTATCTTCGTCATAATACAAATCAGTTTTACAGCAGCTTTGTAGTTCTTCTTCTATCTCAAGTTCATCTAATGCTTGAAGCAGTTTTGATGCTTCATCGCTAGAGATTTTACCTTCCTGAAGCATTGTAAGTACCATTAATCTTTCCTCACTCACCACTTTCCCCTCCTAATGCTATTCCTCTTTTAAAAGCTTTACTGCTTCCTCAGCAGTTATTTCACCTGCACTAAGTTTTGCTAGAATCTCTTTTTTATCTACCTTAGGACCGTATTTAGCACTATATCCTAAAGCTTCAACTACATTTTCTAGCTTACTTCTTACTGTGGGATAAGAAATACCCATCTCTTTTTCTATTTCTTTAATATTACCTCTGTTTTTAATAAATACTTCTACAAAGTTTTTCTGATCTTCAGTTAATCTACAAAACTTACATAAAGTAAACTTGCCTTCTATAGTTGTATCGCAATAATTACAGTGAAGCCTAGTTACATCCATTTCATGGTTGCATACAGGACATCTTCCTAATGCTTCTTTGTTCATTCATCTCACCTTCCTCTACAAAACTGATATTTTTACTATATCCTTATCACTACATACATCAACAAAATCAAAAGAACCATAGGCTCTTATTGCATTAATAAGTTCTTTAATGTCTATCTTATTTATTAATTCCAGTGCAGTTTTAGAATGCTGATCCATGTGGTTACTATACTTAGCTGCTAAAGGAGTTAATAGCATTACAAACCTGCCTAAAGACGTAACTAACCAAAAAGGTATAGCTGGCAGCCTAATTTTTGTGCCATCATCTCCGTCGATTATTAAAATTTTGATTCTATTTGCAGGTTTCACTTTATCAATATTATTTTCACTTATGTTTTTTATTAAATTTACAGCTTTCTTACAGCTTATTTCCCCATTTTCAAGACTAGTTAGAATATTTCTTATTTCCTCCTTCAAAACAATTCCCCCTTTGTCCCTAATAATTTCTATTACCTTTTTCTATTCTTTTAAAAAAGGGTATAATAAAATGAAATCATTTATTTTTATTCTACATATTTTTTTCATTGCTTTTTAGTTATAATATTCCCTTTGACTCTATAATAGTATTAATAATTAATAATGTCAATATAGATTTTAAGAATATTAATATTATAATTAAAAATATTAAAATAAAGTTTTGCAGTAGTTAAACTATAGATTAAATCTATAGGCAAAGCTATAATTATAGATAATACAAATAGATGCCCAAAAATAAGAGAAAAAACAGTATACTATATATAGAGATTTTAAAGACGATTTAGGAGGAGTAGAAATGAAAAAAGAGGTCGATGCGAGAAATCAAGCCTGCCCAAAACCTGTTATAATGACTAAAAAAGTATTAGATGAAATATCCGAAGGTATAGTAACTACTATTGTAGATAATGAAGTTGCAAAAGAGAATGTTTCAAAGCTTGCTAAAAGTTTAAATCTAGATTATACAGTAGAAAAAGGGACATCTAATGAGTATTATATCCATATTACAAAAGGAAAAGTAGTTGAAGAAAATAAAGAAATTAATGCCTGTGTTCCTAATACATTTAAAGATATGGTTATATTGTTTGGTAAGGATAAACTTGGAGAAGGCTCAGAAGACCTTGGAAATATACTTATCAAAGGATATATATATACTCTTACAGAGTCAACACCATTTCCTTCTACATTATTGTTTTTAAATGGTGGAGTGAGACTTACAGTAGAGGGTTCCCCAGTGCTAGATGATTTAAAGAAGCTTGAATCAGAGGGAGTAGAGATACTTTCTTGCGGAACTTGTCTTGATTTCTTTAATCTAAAAGATAAATTAGCAGTAGGAGAAATAACTAATATGTATACAATTGTAGAAAAAATGAAAAATGCTACAAATACAATAACATTATAAAAGGATGGTAACATGAAAGAAGAAGTATATTATGTAATAGCTTTTGATTCAACACACTATGCAATACAAGGAGAAAAGACTTTAAAAAATAATAATATTGATATAAAAATAATACCAACTCCTAGAGAAATAACCGCTAGCTGCGGATTATCCATTAGATTTAATCCAGAATTTTATGAACAGATAAAGAATATACTAGAAGAGGACTCCTTATCTATAAAAGGTATATATAAGCTAATAAAAAACGAAAATGGCAGGTCTGCAAGTAAAATTAATTAACTGGGTGGTGAGGTCTTGAGGGAGATAATTAACAGCCTATATGGTTTCTTGTTGGGACCTAATGGACAACTAAATATATATGGAAAGCTTATAAAAGCTACATTAATATTCGTGCTTATGAAAATAGTTATAAGCCTTTCATATTCTTTAATTGATAAGTTTTTTTCAAGAAGGCATACTTCAAGATTTAAGATTGAAGAAAGAAAATCAAACACATTGGCAGTAATACTAAAAAGCGTGACAAAATATCTATTTTATTTTATAGGAACAGTTTCCATACTAAAAGAATTTGGGCTGCCTATAGAATCTATTCTTGCTACTGCTGGAATAGGAGGTTTAGCAATAGGCTTTGGAGCTCAAAGCTTGGTGAAGGATATAATCACTGGTTTCTTTATATTATTTGAAGATCAATATTCTGTAGGAGATTATATTAAAACAGGTAATTTTGATGGAATAGTTGAAGAAATTGGCATACGAATCACTAAGATAAGAGCTTTTTCTGGAGAACTGCATATAGTTCCTAACGGTAACATACAAACTGTAACTAACTTAAGTAGAGGCTCTATGAGGGCATCGGTCAATGTAGAAATAGCCTATGAAGAGGATATAGATAAAGCTCTCGTAATTTTATCTGAATTGTCTAAAAGACTATCAAAAGAGAATGATAATATTGTGGAAGGCCCTACAGTCTTAGGGGTTACTAACCTAGGTGAGTCTGGAATACAGCTTACAGTTGTTGCAAAGACTAAGCCTATGGAGCAGTGGGCCGTTGAAAGAGAGATAAGAAAAAGAATTAAAGATGAATTTAGTAAGGCAGATATAGAAATCCCATATCCTAAAAGAATTGTTATTGAAAAGGGCAAAGTGGATAAAAGTTCACTAAATAGCTAAAATATAATATAATGTATTTATAAATCAAGCTACTTCGTATATGATAATCATAGGGAAGTAGCTTTATTGTGGTTAGGGAGGGATTGCATGATTGTAAAATATAATGTTGGAGATGTGGTTCAGCTAAAAAAAGCTCATCCTTGTGGAGAAAATAAATGGGAGATAATGAGAACCGGTGTTGATTTTAAACTTAAATGCTTAGGCTGTGAACGTCAGGTATGGCTTGCTAGGAGAGAGTTTGAAAGAAGAGTGAAAAAAATCATTATTAGCAATAGTCCTGAACAAGAATAAGATTAGCATAGGTCTGTGCAGAAGTGGGGTTCTTCATAAATACATATTTATTAAACAAGGAGCGAATTTGCAAACATACATAAAGGAAGAGCTTAAGAAAGGTAATAGAAAAAAATTATAAAACACAAACCCTTTGGTGATTCCAAAGGGTTTGTGTTTTATAATTTTTGTAGTTTTATGGGAGTATTTTGAAGGAATTTAGATTTTACCAGAGTCATATTATTATAATGTTCTAAAAAATAAAGGAAAAACTTGAAGTTTATAGAATTGATATAATATATTGTAAGGAATAGAACTATATAATCTAACAAGGAGGGGAAAGATGAGTTTATTAGAAGTGAAAGATTTAAAGACATATTTTTATATAGATGATGAAATAATGCCAGCTGTTGATGGTGTAAGTTTTAAAGTAGATAAAGGCGAAATAGTAGCATTAGTAGGAGAATCAGGAAGCGGGAAAAGCGTAACCGCACTTTCTATAATGGGACTTATTAGAGAACCAGGGAAAATAATAGAGGGAGAAATCTTGTTTAATCAAGAAAATCTATTACAGAAAAAAGAAAAAGAAAAGCGTCATATTAGAGGAAATCAAATTAGTATGGTTTATCAAGAGCCTATGTCCTCACTAAACCCTATGATTTGTGTAGGAGAACAAATTGCAGAGTCATTAATAATACATAAAAAAATTTCTAGGATAGAAGCGAAAAAGCAAGCTATAACAATGATGGAGCAAGTAGGCATATCAGATCCAGAAAAACGCTACAAAGATTACCCTTCTCAATTTAGTGGAGGTATGAGACAAAGAATAATCATAGCTATGGCAATTTCCTGCATGCCCCAACTTGTAATAGCAGATGAACCGACCACAGCCTTAGACGTAACAGTACAAGCAGAAATACTGGATTTGCTTTGTAGCCTTATGAGACAAAATCAAATGTCAATTCTTCTAATAACCCATGATCTAGGAGTAGTAGCAGAGATGGCAGATAGGGTATGTGTTATGTATTGTGGCAAAATAATGGAACAAACTAGCAAGACAAGTCTTTTCAGAAATCCACTAAATCCTTATACGCAAGGACTAATTAGATGTATTCCTCGTACAGACGATTCTACAGAAGTACTATATACCATAGGAGGTAATGTACCTTATCCAACAGATTTTCCAAAAGGTTGCAGGTTTTCTAATAGATGTTCAAAAGCCATAGAAAAATGCACAGAAGAAATGCCGCCTCTTATTGAAGCAGAAGAAAAGCACCTAGTCCGTTGCTGGCTATATCATGAGAAAGAGGTAGATAGTCTATGAAAATAATAGAAGTTGTAGATTTAAAAAAAAATTTTACTTTAAAGACATCAGTTTTTGAAATATAGACTGCACAAGTGAAAGCGGTTAATGTAGTAAGCTTTTACATAGAGAAAGGAGAAACTCTAGGCCTAGTAGGGGAATCTGGCAGTGGCAAAACAACTACAGGGAAACTTATACTTAGATTATTAAAACCTACAGATGGAAAGATATTTCTAGAAAATCGAGATATCAGTAAAATTAAAGATAAAGAGTTTAGGCAAATAAGAAAAGATATACAAGTAATTTTTCAGAACCCTTATGCAGCTCTAGACCCTAAAATGACCATAGAAGACATTCTAACACAGCCATTAACCATACATAAAATAGTTCCGCCATTGGAGTTTAGAAAAGAATGTGCAAGACTGTTAAATATAGTAGGCCTATCAGCAAAAGATGCAAATAAATTTCCTCACGAATTTAGTGGAGGACAAAGACAGCGCATAGGAATAGCCAAAGCCATTGCTACTAGGCCCAAATTTATAGTATGCGATGAACCAGTATCAGCTTTAGACGTATCCATTCAATCACAAATACTAAATCTAATGATGGACTTACAGAAAGAATACAAATTATCATACCTATTTATAGCCCACGGACTAAATGTAATAAAACACGTCAGCAACAGAGTAGCGGTTATGTATTTAGGAAAGATTCTCGAAATGGGAGAAGTAGATACTATATTTAACTCACCAAAACACCCATATACCCAAGCGCTAATATCAGCATCGCCTGTTCCAGATCCAGATATAAAAAGAAAGAGAATAGTACTAAAAGATGAAATACCAAGTCCTATCGATATACCTTCAGGTTGTGCATTTCATCCTAGATGTCAGCATTGCATGGATATATGTATTACTCAAGAACCACCGCTAGAGATCTATGATGGTCACAGTGTTGCTTGTCATTTGGCGGGAGAACTAGAGGTAACTGAAGCTAATGGGATTACATAATAACTATATAAAGAAAAGAAGTGAGGTTTAAGAGATGAATAAAAAAATCCTTGGAAAGATTGCAAACAAGGTTGCATTAAATATAACCTTGTTTCTGATTGTTATTTTTATAATTATATTGCTAACTAATATCCCAATAAATTTAAACTTTGCACGTGTAAATGATAAATTGGTTAGTAATATGGATTTTCAGCTTTACATAGAAAATGTGATTAAATCAATTAAAGGCTTAACTACTGGAGAATATTTGGACATGATGCTCTTTAGAAAGGGAATGCCTGTAAAGGAAATAACATCAATTGTACTTGGTAGAAGTATGAGACTTTTTTTCATAGCACTTACACTTTCGGTTATTATAGGCATTCCAAAAGGAATACTGGACAGCAGGAGAAAAAAGAAACAGTCAACTCTTAAGTTATTACAGGCGTTAATTCCCTTATCAGTTCCAGATGTACTAATCATAAGCCTAGTACAGTTACTTGGCTTTTATCTTTACAGGCAGAAATATACTATATTAGGAATGGGTCCTATTATGCATATAGGATATGAGCATTGGACCCAATCTATTTATCCAATTATAGCGCTATCTTTAGTACCAGCAGCGTATATAGCTAGGATAACGGCTTCATCTATAGAAATAGTTTATGACAAGGACTATATACTAACAGCTAGGGGTAAGGGCTGTTCAGAAGCTAGAATTATACTAAAACATACTATGAAAAATGTCCTTACGGATATAATAGCTTCATTTCCTGCCATTGTATCCATAATGTTTTCAAGTTTATTTATAGTAGAGCGTATTTTTTATTTTCCGGGAATAACTTTTGAAATGCTAGATCTTTATTACAAACCTGCAAATGACGGAAGTACGACTGTAGCGCTTTTAGTGTTTGCATCAGCTCTAGGAGTGATATATTTTGTGTTTTATACCCTGTTAGATGTAGCAAGGCAAGTATTAGTTCCTAAATTAAAAAGCTAATTGATTTGTAATATTAAATCAAAATGACAATAAAATTTTTAATTCCATTATAAGAAGGTGATGACATGAAAAAAATAAATTTTCCACTTTTGGTTGGTATTCTGCTACTGATAGCTTTATTGCTGGTATCCTTATTTCCTAAACTATTTACTGATTTAGATCCTACAACTAAAAGTTCTTATAAACTAGTAACAATAACTACCGAGGACGGACAAAAAGGTGTTGGTATTGAGGCACATCCTTTAAAACCCAATAAAGACAATATCTTGGGGACAGATGAACTGGGAAGGGATATTTATGCAAGGCTGGTTTATGGGACAAAGACAACCTTACAAGCTACTCTGATGATTGTTTTGCTTAGATTGTTATTAGCTGTACCCTTGGGGCTTATTGCTGGTATTGGAAGTAAATTAGCCTCATCTGCAATTCGTTTTTTTAATACTGTTTTCACCGCTATTCCCACCTTATTTGCTGCTTTTTTTATTTTAAATATTCAATATATTGCTAGTCTCCAACTGAAAAGCTCTATTATAGCATTTGCCATAGTATTAGCCGTTTTGGGATGGGGAAAAATGGCTAGGCAAGTAGAAGAAAAAACAAGCAAGATAATGAATGAGGAATTCATTGAAGGAGAAATAGCAGTAGGGAAAAGTAAAATTCAGATAGCCATACAAAACCTGCTTCCCCACCTAGTACCTTCTCTTATAAGTTTAGTTTTTATAGAGGTAGGATTAGTCATTTTCTTATTTGCTCAACTGAGCATATTAGGTGTTTTCATTGGTCCTAGGGCCCCTTTGATGGATATGGAAGGAAATTTTCGCTGGATGCTATCGGAAGAACCTGAATGGGCGTCAATGCTATCGAGTATGATAATATATAATCGTGTGGGTAAGTTTTGGGTTGGTTTGTATCCTGCCCTTGCATTTGCTTTGGGCATATTAGCCTTTACTCTTACTGGAGAAGGACTTAGGATTGAATTTGAAAAGAGAAACTCAAAAGTAGTATCTACCATAAGACGTTTTGGATTTATATTTTCACCTAAAGTATATTTTCAGCAATTACTTAGATTTAAAGAGTATTACAAACCTGTACTTATAAAAACATTATCTATAATTTTAGTACTAACATACATCTTTATGCCGCCACCTAAAAGTCTATATACATTTCAGATAGACAATGCAATGGAGCACTTACAAGAACTAATGAAGCCTGAATATAGAGGTAGAGTATCGGGTTATGAAGGTAATTACTTAGCAGGAGAATATATAGTAGAAAAGCTTAAGGAGTATGGTTTAGAACCCTATGATGGTAAAAACTATATACAGACCTATCCACTTTGGACAAATACTCGTAATATGGGTCCCCTTGGAAGTGTGATTGTAGAAGAATCTACTATTAATCTAATTTCTGAAAGTGGGGAAACTAGCACATATAAACTTCATGATGACTTTGAAGTAGCCGCTTTTAGTCTAAAGGATATGACTAAGGAGCTATTAGATGAAGAAGAATATTTAGTTTTTAAGGGAATTACATCTACTAGTTTAGAAGCTTATTCTGAATTATCTAAGTCCGGTATAAAAGATGGTCTAATGTATGTAGAGACTTTTCATGATTATTATGATGCAGTACGAGAAATACTTCAGTTCGAATTTAATTCTAGAATATATAGTCATTTATCTTTTTATACTTTAGAAGATTATTCTCGGCAAGTGATACCTACTGTTCTTCGTTCAAATAATGTCATTATTCCAAAGGGAGAATTAGCAGAAAAGCTAAAGACGGATCATTATTATGTGGAAGTGAAAATAAAGCCACCTATAAGTCCATTATATGATGGAAGAAATATCTTAGCTATTTTACCAAGTAAAGATTGGGTTAAACCCGAAGAAAGAAATGATAAAAGAGAGATCATTATTATAGGAGCATCCTATGACGGTATAGGTATGGCAGATAATAAAACTAGTGCCATGAGAAGTACTAGGGCAGCTACAAATCTTGAAATTGCTAGAGTCCTTTCTCAAATAAAGGAGCCTATTGACAAGACTATCGTCTTTGTCTTTTGGGATGGAGAGGCGTTAGTCGGTTCAGGAAGTACTTATTATAATACTAATAATGGGTATTTTAACAAAAGTAAGCATAATATAACTTATTTTGATGTGGGAATGGCGGATATGGATGAAGAAATAAGCATAGATATTAAAAGCATGGCAAATTCAGGTGCAGACACCTACCATTTGATTAATGATGTAAATAAAAGGCTGAAAAAGAAAAAAGTAAAATATGTATCTAGGTCATCTAATAGCAAAACTTTTTACACTATTGGAGAAAACTTAACTTTAAAAATATCAGCTGATGCAGCAAAGTATAATGGCATAGATACAGACAAGGATACCTTAGAAAATGTTAATAAAAAGCAAATGACTAATATAGGACAGTTT
>CAZUFW010000027.1:25238-34435 GCA_964619895.1 uncultured Clostridia bacterium
TGAATATTTTAAATGAACTTATCCTAAGAAACTATGCTTGCAAAAGATGTTACAGTAAATAGAAAAAAAGGTAAAAAATTAAATAAAATAAGCCCTTTGATTATTCAAGGGCTTCCAACTTTTCTAAAGACTTTATCATCATTTCTTCTGCAAAACTATAGTTTTCTGATTTTTTTAAGTGTTCCATAAAGACTTCATATAAATCATCTATAACCCTTAATTGTTCTTCAGTACAGCTTTTTTCTTTTACGATTTCTTCTCTAGCTTCCTTGAAAGCTGCCTTATATATTCTATAGGGAAATTCCATATCATTAATACTAGGTGGCAGGAAACCAGCTCTTAAATTAGAATTTACTCTAAATTTAACTACAAAGTTGCGTAAAAGTTCTTTATGCATAAATAGATCACCTCATAGAAAGTTAATACAATAGCCATTAGTCTAAAACCTTTCAAATTAATTTTAACAATATGCCTATAGGCTTATATCCTTCTAAATTGAGTTTAAGTCTATATGACAATATCCTCTGGGGTTTTTCTTTAAGTATTTCTGATGATATTCTTCAGCATCATAAAAACAGCTTAGAGGTTCAACTTCTGTAACAATTTTTTTACCATATTTTTTTTGCTCTTCTTCTAAAGATTTCTCTATAACAGGTAAATCTGCATCATCTATATAATAAATACCTGTCCTATATTGATGGCCTATATCTCCACCTTGTTTATTTAAAGAAGTAGGATCTATAACTTTCCAGAATTTATTTAATAGTTCTTTAAGTGAAATAATATTTTCATCAAAACTAACAATACAAGCTTCTGCATGACTAGTATTTCCTTTACATACATCCTGATAACTAGGATTATGTGTTGTACCATTAGCATATCCTACTCTAGTTTCCACTACGCCATTTATTCTAGACATGTATTCTTCTACACCCCAAAAACATCCTCCAGCCAAGATAATTTCTTTCATTTGCTGCACCTCCGATTATTTTTCCTAAGGTATTTTCTATAGTATTATTATACACGATAAACAATGTAAAATATCAATATTTATGGTATATTTTATGAAGATGTATTGTATAAAAGGTTTAAATTTATAAAGCAATAATTTTCATTGTATTTATACATAATAAGTGATATAATATCATGATGTAGTATGTTATCCTTGCTCTATTATATTAATAGGGCCGTTTAGTCCAAAAGGAGGTGAAGTACATGAAAAAATACGAAGCTGTTTTAATTTTCGCACCAGACATGGAAGAAGAGACAAGAAACAATCTTGTTGAAAGATTCAAAGGCATAGTTGAGACAAATGGTACAGTTGATAATGTTGATGTATGGGGAAGCAGAAAGCTTGCTTATGAAATCAACGACTATCAAGAAGGTTACTATGTTCTATTGAACTTCAGTGCTGGTTCAGAAGTTGTAGACGAAATAGACAGAATTGCAAAGATTACAGACGATGTAATCAGACACATGATAATTAGAGAAGAAGAATAATAAAGCCGTATGGGGGTGTAATTGTGAATAGTGTATTACTCATTGGTAGATTAACAAGAGACCCTGAGCTAAGATATCTGTCTAATGGAATGGCAGTTTCTAGATTTAGTATAGCGGTGGATAAAGACTTATCGAGAGAAAAAAAGCAGGAATTTGAGAGTAAAGGACAACCTACGGCAGATTTTATAAATATTGTAGTTTGGGGAAAACAGGCTGAGAACTGTGCAAACTATCTAGTTAAAGGCAGACTTGTGGCAATTCAAGGACGTATTCAAACAGGAAGCTATACTGCTCAAGATGGCTCAAAGAGATATACAACAGATGTAGTAGCAGATAGAGTTCAATTCCTTGAATGGGGAGAAACTAAACAAGGTAGCCAAAATGTAAATAGAGACTTTAATACAAACAGAGATTTCGGTATAGATATAGATGTGGATGGCTTCCATCCTACAGATGATGATGATATTCCATTCTAAAAGGAGGGAAAAAGAATGGCACAACCAGGAAGAAAATTTAGAACTAAAAAAAGAGTTTGCAGCTTCTGTGTAGATGATGCAACTAGCATAAGCTATAAAGATGTAAATAAGCTAAAAAAATATGTTACTGAAAGAGGGAAAATACTTCCTAGAAGAATTTCAGGAAACTGTGCTTTACATCAAAGACAATTAACTGTTGCAATTAAAAGAGCAAGACAAGTTGCACTTTTACCATATACAGCAGACTAGTTTAAATATTTTAAATAGTATAGAAGAGAGATATATTATATAATATGTAGTATATCTCTTTTTATTTTTATGACCTAACCCGATTGTTTCGGATGCTTTTCCGAAAGAATCGTAGGTAGGTCAAACGCAACGAGCACCAAATTTATGTGAGCGACAGCGAACAAATAAATTTGTGTTGCGAGACTGCGTAGGTACTTCTATATAAAATGCAGGTGTAGGATTAACCTTACTTATTCAATTGACATAGATAGTGCTTCTGTATAGAATTTACTATAAGAATCATAATGCATAAAATTTAATTAGTTAAAGGGTCATAGATTTGATATAATGTATTTCGGGGGGATATAATCATGTCATTTAATGATAAGAATATAGATATAACAAAAAATATAAAAGTTATAGAATGGTTAAAAAGTGAGCTGCTCACAGCTATTGCCTCACTATATGAACTTTTAGCAAGGGGTATTCAAAATAGTCATGACGCAATGCTTGATGCAATATCAAACATAATACTTGTAGCATATCTACTTGGGAGAAGACTAGGTGTTTCATATGAAAGTATAGATGCAAAGGTAGAAGAAAAAGCCAAGTTAGCCCTTGTGGAGGAGCATAAAATAGAAAAATGGTATGGCGATATAGGGAGCCTATTAGAATATTTTAAGAGAAAACGAGGGTAGGTGTGAAAAATTTGAACTTAGGAGAAAAAACGACTAGAATTACGGAAGCAGCGCTTATAACAGCATTTATGACATTACTCGTGATTATTGGATACAGTGTGTTTCCAATAATAATTTTGCTTTATCCAGTGCCCTTTATAATACTTGGAGTTAGACACAAAACAAAATACAATATATATTCAATTTTAGCATCTAGCATACTCATTGGAATACTTATAGACATTTTTACTGGAGTTCTAATTTTTTTAGTATTTGGCTTGATTTCTATTGTAATAACTTATATGATAAACAGAAAATATAGACCACAACAAATACTGATTGGGGGAACTATAGCTGCCATAGTAACTACTTTGTTATCCACAATAATTATTGGTTATGTAACAGGTACTAGCTTTTTCACTCAAATTAGTACTTCATTAATGGAAAATATGAAAGCTCAGCTGAATATATTGAAAGAAATGGAACTTTCCAGTTACGAATTGTCCATGTTCAAAGATGTATTAATGGCAACAGTAGAGTATGTAATAATAATCATACCTGCTACTCTTATAATTTCTTCTATCTTTATTGTATACATAAACTATTGGATGGCTATGGCAATACTTAAAAGGCTAGGTTATAAAACAGTTGAGATACCTAGGTTTATGCATTTTAACCTTCCTAGCAATATAATAATGGGTTCTATAGTAACTATTGTAGCAGCACTAGTAGTTAGATATATGAAGATTCTTTACTATGAGACTATATTTATCAACACATTAATTTTAATATCTTTTGTTTTTTTTATGCAAGGTTTATCAGTTGCAGTTTTTATTATGAATAAAAGGAAAATGCATAAAATTACAAAAGTCATACTTATTTTTCTAATAATCATAAATGTACCCATAAGCCTAATAATTTCTTTCATAGGCTTACTAGATGTGGTTCTTGATTTTAGGAAGTTGAAAAAGGTGGAATAATCTCCTTGGGGGAGGATGTATCATGTCAAATAAGCGAATATTTAAGTTTCTTATCCCGGATTCTAAGCTGTACCTATTGATAATCGGGGTACTAATAGCTATCATAGCTTTCTATGAACCGAAGATTGCTGCCTTAGGAGTCATTCTTTTAGGATATCTAATATATTATCATTGGAAGAACATTCATCTAAAAAAAGTAGAATGGACCCAATATATTGAGAGCTTGACTACCGGTATAGATACGGCTACAAAATATGCTATAATAAATTTGCCAATACCTTTTGTTATGGTAGAAACTAATGGGACCATTAGTTGGTACAATACAAGATTTCTTCAGATGATTAATTCAAAGGATCTACTAGAAGAAAATATTGGGGATATAATACCAGGATTTAATATAGACAACATCATGAATAAGAAAGAAGATACTCCTATTGAAGTATCCTTTAAAGATAAGTATTATAAGGTTCTATATAATATAGTTAGAAAAAACAAAGGCAGAGATAATAGAGAAGAATATGTAATAATGCTGTATTGGATAGACAATACAGGCTTTACAACATTAAAGACTAAATATAATGATGAAAAGGTAAATGTAGGTCTAATACAAATAGACAATTATGAAGATGTTAGAAATAATACAGATGAAGCTAATAGACCAATAGTATTTGCTGAAATCGACAAAATGCTTAGTTCATTAGCAGCTAGAACAAGTGGCTTTATAAGAAAGTATGAAAATGATAAGTATTTAATAATGTTCGAAAATAGGCATTTAGAAAATTTGGAAATGAAGAAATTTGAGATTTTAGATAATGTAAGAGAAGTTGATTTAGGCAATAGAATACCTGTAACTCTTAGTATAGGTGTAGGGGTAAATGGCAAAAGTCTTAATCAACAGTATGAATATGCAAGTGCCGCCCTTGACATAGCCTTAGGGAGAGGCGGAGATCAAGCTGTAGTAAAGAGAATAGATAAATTAAGCTTTTACGGTGGAAAGAGCAAGGCTGTTGAGAAAAGAACTAAGGTTAAGGCAAGAGTAATAGCCCACGCTCTAAGACAACTTATAGACCAGTCAGAAGAAGTATTTATTATGGGTCATAAGAATGGAGATATGGACAGCTTTGGTGCATCCATTGGTATCTATAGGGCGGTACGTAATAGAAACAAAAAAGCTTATATAGTCTTAAGTGGGATTAATCCTTCTATTAAAAACATTTATGATAGACTTAAAGCCGAGCATCCAGAGTATTTAGAACACATAATTACACCTGAGCAAGCTAGAAGTATTGCTGACAAGGAGTCACTATGTGTATTAGTGGACAATCATAGACCTAGTTATACTGAAGCGCCACATCTTTTAGAAATCATCGATAAGGTTGTACTTATCGATCATCATAGAAGAGGGGCAGAATTTATAGAAGACCCTGTACTGTCTTATCTTGAGCCCTATGCATCTTCTACATGCGAGCTTGTTACAGAGATACTTTATTATGTGGGAGATAAGCTAGATGTTAACAAGTTTGAGGCAGAGGCATTGTTAGCAGGTATAAGTGTAGATACTAAGAACTTTACCTTTCAGACAGGAGTTAGAACCTTTGAAGCTGCATCATTTTTAAGGAGAGCTGGTGCAGATACTACTTCTGTAAGACAGCTATTCCAAGATGATATAAATACATTTATGGCAAAGGCCGAAGTAGTGAAAGAAGCTAAGGTAATAGACGAGAGAATAGCTATATCAAAGCTAAGAAAAGAAAGTAAGGATTCAGTACTTATAGCTGCTGAAGCTGCCAATGATCTTCTTAATATTAATGGCATAATGGCATCCTTTGTTTTAGTTGTTAGCGATGGCAGAATTCATATAAGTGGGAGGTCTTTAGGAGATATAAGTGTGCAACTCATACTTGAAAAGCTAGGTGGAGGTGGTCACTTAGCGGTGGCTGGTGCTCAGCTGGATAATGTGAATATAGATGAAGCAGAAGAGATATTGAAAAAAGCTATAAGAGAATATTTTGAGGAAGGTGAGAAATAATGAAGGTTATATTACTTCAAGATGTAAAAGGATTAGGTAAAAAAGGCGAAATAGTAAATGCAAAAGATGGATATGCAAGAAACTTTTTATTCCCCAAAAATCTTGCCAAAGAAGCTACAGAGGGAAATGTAAAAGTATTAGAAGAACAGAAAACTGCAAAGAAAATAAGACAAGAAGAAGAGCTTGCTAAAGCTAAGGAATTAGCTGAAAAAATAACTGAACTTACAGTAGAATTAAAAGGAAAATCAGGTGAGAATGGAAAGTTATTTGGATCAATTACAACAAAGGATGTATCTGAAGCATTAAAAAAACAATTTAAAATAGATGTTGATAAAAGAAAGATGGATATTGAAGGAGGAAACATTAAAACCATAGGAGTTACCATCGTTGATGTAAAAGTATATCCTAATGTTTCTGCAAAATTAAAGGTAAAGGTAAGTGAGGAATAGATTAGACGCTGCAAGATACTTGATGTTTTTTCATCAGTATCTTGTATTTGTTATATAATTAAATGAGACTAAACTGTATCTGACAGATGAATTTTACTTAACAAGTCTACATTCACAACCGACCTATAAGGGCTTGGTGTTTCTTGAATGTAAAGTTGAGGTGATAATATGTCAAATGAAATACAAGTACTAGGAAAGATACCTCCCCATAGCATCGAAGGAGAGCAATCTGTATTAGGTTCTATGATACTTGATAAGAATGCTATTGTGACAGCAACAGAGATATTGAGACCTAGCGATTTTTATAAAGAAGCTCACAGAGAAATATATGAGGCAATTTTAGAAATACACAATAGAGAGGAACCAGTAGATTTAATTACTCTATCTGAGGAGCTTAAAAAAAGAAATACTTTAGATGCAATAGGAGGAATATTATATCTTGCAGATTTGTCTGAGGCTATTTCAACTACTGCCAATATAAGGTTTTATTGTGAGATAGTAGAAGAAAAGTCTATATTGAGGAGGCTAATTAATGCTTCCAATGAGATAATAGCCAAAGGATACGAAGCAGATGAAGATATAAATGTTATTATAGATTCGGCAGAGAAAAAGATATTTGATATTACACAAAAGAGAAGCCGTGAAGGATTAGACCCAATAAAAGAAGTACTTTTTGAAAGCTTCTCTAGAATTGAACAAATGGCATTAAATAATAGCAGTTTAACGGGACTTACAACGGGATTCATAGATTTAGATCAAAGAACATCTGGTCTTCAAAAATCTGATCTCGTACTTGTGGCTGCTAGACCATCAATGGGAAAAACGGCTTTTTCTGTTAACTTAGCAGTCAATTCTGCTCTGAAGGGAAATGCATCAGTAGCTATATTTAGTCTCGAGATGTCCAAGGAACAGCTTGTGCAACGTATGCTAAGCTCTGAGTCACATGTAGAGCTTCAGAAAATAATAAATGGAAGATTAAATGAAGATGATTGGCCTAAACTTCTAAGGGCCATGGGACCACTTTCTCAGGCTAAAATCTTTATAGATGATACACCAGGAATTACTTTGATGGACATGAAAGCTAAGTGTAGAAGACTTAAGATAGAAAAAGGCCTAGACCTAGTAATGATAGATTATTTGCAGCTTATGTCTGGCGAAGGAAAAATAGAAAATAGACAACAAGAAATATCAGCTATATCAAGGGGTTTAAAGGGATTAGCAAAAGAAATGGACTGCCCTGTAATAGCCTTATCACAGTTGTCTCGTGCACCTGAAATAAGATCCGATCATAGACCTATACTTTCAGACCTTCGTGAATCAGGAGCTATTGAGCAGGATGCAGATATTGTAATGTTTTTATATAGGGATGATTACTATCACCCTGATTCTGAAAAGAAAAATATAGGAGAAGTTATAATAGCTAAACATCGTAATGGTCCTACAGGTACTGTTGAATTAGTATTTATGGGAGAATATACTAAATTTTTAAATATGGAAAAAGCACGACAGTAAGGTTTAAGAACCACACTCTGTAATCAGGGGGAGATAACTAGTGTGTGATATAAGGGGAAATAGGGTAAGGATAAGACCATTAAGGCGTGAAGATGTTTATGAAATGAGAAATTGGGGAAAACATGATGATCCGCTATTTGAGGACTACAACTTTCCCAATCTCAATGATGATGAAATCCATAGATGGTATTATTATAGGATTTCAAAAAAAAGTTCAATATGTTTCGCAGTTTTAGACGAGGAAGACAGGGTGATAGGCTACATAAACATAAGAAATATTAGAAGAATAATGAAGACTGCAAAGCTTGGAATAGTATTTGACCCAATGATTCTCAATAAAGGATATGGTTCAGAAGCTATAATAGCACTTCTGGATTATTATTTTAATGCAATGAAAATGAGAGTTTTATATTTAGATGTAGCTAAATTTAACAAAAGGGCTATTAGATGTTATGAAAAGTGTGGGTTTAAAATAATACGTCAGTATCAAGCTAGGTATTTAGATTTTAAGCGTGAAATATATGATGATAAAAGCCATGTATGGAATGAGGAATTTTTTTCTATCAATAATGATGTTGTCTATTGTAGATATTATGAGATGAGAGTGCAGAAAAATGATGTTAATATATAAGTTATTCACATAATACCTTCGAACATTTGTGCATATGTCTGTGGATATGTTGATAAATGTTTTGCTTTTTAAATAAATTGTGGATAAAAAAGACTTAGCTTTTGCTAAGTCTTTTTTGTGAATAATTAAAGTTAAATTGTGGCAAATAAAAAAATCAAAAAAGCTGTTGACAATGCTTGTCCTATCTTGTATCATATTAAGAGTAGTCTTTAAAAAGACCCATTAGCTCAGTCGGCATAAGCAGGGAGCCCAAACTACGCTTTTGGTTTGGAGCGAGTCGCTTAGTTGCTTAGAACGAGTTAGTATAACAAAGCAGTTAATCCGAGAAATAAATTTAGCACGACCCATTAGCTCAGTCGGCAGAGCACCTGACTTTTAATCAGGGTGTCCCGCGTTCGAGTCGCGGATGGGTCACCATTATGACCTAAATATAGGTTTATGACAGTAGTGTCCGATAGGACCATTGTGTACTGGCCCTATGGTCAAGCGGTTAAGACATCGCCCTTTCACGGCGGTAACCCGGGTTCGAATCCCGGTAGGGTCACCATTATATTTATAATATGGGCGCATAGCTCAGCTGGGAGAGCACCTGCCTTACAAGCAGGGGGTCATAGGTTCGAGCCCTATTGCGCCCACCATATACAATTGACAATTAATATCTGGCCTGGTAGTTCAGATGGTTAGAATGCCAGCCTGTCACGCTGGAGGTCGAGGG
>CAZUFW010000028.1:0-4150 GCA_964619895.1 uncultured Clostridia bacterium
AGAGCCCTTTTTGCATGCTTTTTATGGTTGGTTTTTGCGCAGTCTGACGGGGTTATTGCTTCAATAAACATTGACTAAGATACCATAATACCATGTTCTAAGTAAAATAATTGCTGAGACAGGGGGTCAAACCTGTCTCAGTAATATAGAATTCTATGTGAAACTAATGTTAAGCATAAAGAAGTTTTATATGTTTTAGTCAGAATACGTCCTCATTTTAACATTATAAAGATCAACCATCCATATATTATTATCATCGTTTTTTCCTGGTTGAATAAGTCTTAGTTCTATATATCCGTATTGCTTTTTAAGCCCATATTTCACTATTGTATAATCATTATAATTATTTATACTAATAGGGTCTTTATTTATGCCTTCAATGACATTTCTTTTCATGTATTCATTAAGTTCTCTTGAATTTAAAAACTCAAGAGCTACAGTTTCAGCATCAAGTAAATCAGGTCTACTTCCTTCGTTTGCCTCAGCCTGCAGTTTACTGAATTTTTTTATACCATCTTCAGTATGCATAGTTGATATACTAAAATGTGAAGGCGTCTCTGCAACAAATATATATTCGCAGCTATTGTCTCCCCAAGTGGCAGAAATACTAAATACTTTATCTTTTGCCCCCGCCACATTATTATCCATATCATTAGGCTGGTTAAACTCATATATTCCACTACGATAACTATGTACAGGAACATCTACTATTTTTAAAGGGAATTCACTTTGAATATCACTAAATAGAGCTACTTTTACAGAAACTGAGTCTGGTTTGAATTCGCCAAAGTCAACTTTAATTTTTTCATCAGCAGTAATAAAATGAAGATCCGCCAATAGATTATTTTTCTTAGCTAATTCATAGAAGGAATGTTCTGGATTATATTCCCCGTTCCATTTATTCTTAAGTATTGTATATGTACTTTGAGCATAGTCAGTTTCGTTAGTGATTATGATTTGTGGTGGTTCCTTAGGGGTTTTAATCGTGCAAGCACCAACATATAGGCTACTTAATATAATAACTAAAAACAACAGTACCGAAGTTAAAATTGTTAATTTAGATTTTTTATTATAATTCATAATAGCCAAAAGTCTTTTCTTTAAAGTCTTTTTCTCTGCACACATCGTTGCTTGTAGTTTACCTGAAGGATATTTATACTGAGCTACTGTAAATATTAAGGTATCTCCGTATTCTTGTTTTTCATCATCGCTTAAATTTCTAATAATAGCCTCATCACAGGATAACTCGCATAAATTATTGATTTCTTTTCTAATCAATGTCATTATGGGATTAAACCAATGAATAGATGTAGCCAACATTGTCAACCACTTTATTCCAATATCAAAACGTTTTAAATGGATAAGCTCATGGGAAAGTATATTTCTTAGCTGTTTTTCATTATAGTTGACGTCTGGGATTATTATCTTTGGATTGAATACTCCAATTAACATAGGAGTATTAACTAGTGAGCTTCTAAAAAGCCTCACTTTATTATTTTTATTAGCTAATGAACTTAATAGTAATCTTTCTTGAATATTTGCATCATTATATGAACTTTGTAACTTTCTTAAAAACTTAAGATAACTAATTATATTTGTAGCTATTGTAATAATAACTCCTAATAGATAAATATAAAATAAATAGTGACTAAATCTGTTAAATAAACTTCTAAAATAACCGCTATTATCACTATTATAATTATAAGATTCATTTTCTAGTTTTTCTTTTACATCGGAAGTTATAGGAGTATTAATTATTGAAGAGTTTTCATTGTTTGGTATGTATATTTCTTGGTTAGTAGAAACTAGTGCTTGAGTGTTATTCTTATAAAAGATTTTGCTCATCAAACTTTCTTCAAAGGAAAATGGTAATATTAATCTTAATAAAACCACAATCCAAATATAATATTGCATAGATTTAGATACCCTATTTTCTATTAATGGTTTAATTGAAAATATTATTAATGAAATAATAGTACCTGATAGGGAAAGGGATAGAATCAATCTAAGCATATCATTCATCTTTGCCACCCACCTTAAACATATTTCGTAATTCTTCAATATCTTTCCCATCTAGTTTTTTATTGCCTAGAAGAGATGCAACTAGGTTCTTTGCGCTGCCATTATAAAGTCTATCAATCAAATCTTGTGTAATGTATTGATTATATTCATCTTCAGTAATCAATGGCTTATAATAATATACTTCTTTCTTTGTAGCCTCAACTACTCCTTTATTAACTAGTCTCCTAATTAATGTTTTTATTGTGGAACTATCCCAGTCTGTGGTTTTCTCTAGAGTTGTTCTTATATGAGTAATAGTGAGTTCATGCCCAGCTTCCCACAATACGCGCATTACTAAGGATTCTGAATCAGTTATTCGCACCATTTTATCACCTCCAGTTTACTATTGTAACCTCACCTATAGTTTACATGTGTAACCTCTAATTGTCAATAGAAATTTTGAAAAAAGTGTCACAAATTATCTTCTATTTTGGTTATATGGAAGCAAGGGTAGAAGCAAGGGGACGTATAGAAGCAAGGGTAGAAGCAAGGGGACGGGGTTATTGCTTCAACGTGGCTTCCATGTTATACTTGAAAAGGGTGGTATTTATGGCAAGAAAATCAAGAAGAAAAAGTGAAAGTGGGATATATCATATAATTCTACGGGGAATAAATCATCAAAATATATTTGAAGATGATGAAGATAAACATAAATTAATTGAGGCATTGGTGCACTATAAAGAAATATGTGAATATCAGTTATATGCTTTTTGTCTTATGAATAATCATTTTCATCTATTGCTTAAAGTAGGTACAGATCCACTAGAACAGATTATGAGACGCATATGTGGAAGCTATGTATACTGGTACAATAAAAAATATCAACGCATTGGCAACCTATTTCAAGACCGTTTCAAAAGCGAGCCAATAGAAGATGATAAGTATTTCTTTACAGTACTAAGATACATACATCAAAATCCAATAAAAGCAGGTATTACAAAAGATATGAGAAGTTATCAATGGAGCAGCTATATTGACTACATAGAAAATAGAGGTTTGACAGATAGTGAAAGTGTTTTAAAAATGTTCAATGAAGATGAAAGTAAAGCTATAAAAATATTTATAAAATTTACAGAAGAAAAAAATGATGATGAATGTTTAGAAATTGAGGAAAAAACAATAAGATTAACAGATGATGAGCTTACAAAAATAATTGAAGAAAAGTTTAAAATAAAGGCAGTAATGATACAAAATAAACCAAAAGAAGAAAAAGAAAAAATACTAAAAGAATTGTTAAAAATCAATGGAGCATCAACAAGACAGATTGCTAGGGTAACAGGAATATCGGCAAATGTTTTATGGAGGCTATGAAGCAACAACCCCGTCCCCCTGCTTCACATTTAAATAGTATGGCTTAAATATAATAAAAATCACTATTAATATGAATAATATACCAATAGAAAAACATTTATTAAAAATTATTATTGAAGTTTGCTGTCATATATTTTATAATAAAATAGCAGGCAGAGTAAACGTTTTACTAAAACGTTTACTCTGCGATGACCAATTAATAAATCAAACTAAACGGAGGGAAGTAAATGAAAAAGTTTTTAGTAGGAGTACTAGCCTTAATTATTGTAGCTACACTTGTATTAACAGGTTGTAGCAATAAGAACGCAGAAGAGAACACAGGAGCTGAAGTGTCAGATAATGGGGACAAGCCATTAAAGATTGTATTATTACTTAATGGTAATCTTGGTGACAAATCATTCTTTGATTCAGCTAATGAAGGCTTAAAGCAAATTAAAGAAAAATTTGGAGCAGAGACAAAGGTAATAGAAATAGGTCCTGACCAAATGAAATGGGAACCAACTTTAGCAGACGTATCTGAAGAAAATTGGGATATTATAATTTGTGGTACATGGCAAATGCAAGAATACTTAGAAAAAATAGCACCAGAGCATCCAGAAAAGAAATATATATTATTTGATGCTGCTGTAGATTACAGCAAAGGTGATTTTAAAAACGTATATTCAATAAACTATAAACAAAATGAAGGTTCTTTCTTAGCAGGAGCATTAGCAGCAAAGATTACTAGTTCAGACATGGAACTAGCAAACGAAGAAAAAGTTATAGGCTTTGTTGGTGG
>CAZUFW010000028.1:4160-33870 GCA_964619895.1 uncultured Clostridia bacterium
TAGATATACCAGTTATTAATGACTTCCTTGTTGGATATATTAAAGGAGCACAATATGTTGATCCAGATGTAAAAGTTGCTATATCTTATATAGGAGACTTTTTCAACAGTGCTAAAGGTAAAGAAATGGCATTAGCTCAAATTAATCAAAAAGCAGATATAGTATTCCCAGTAGCATCACAGGCTGGTTTAGGGGCTTTAGATGCAGCTAAGAGTGAGAAAAAATATGCAATAGGCGTTGACTCAGACCAATCTATGCTATTTAAAGATTCGGATGAAGAAAAGGCTAATTTAATACTATCTTCTGTATTAAAAAGAGTTGATAATTCTCTAGTTAGAGCCATTGAACTTGAGACACAAGGAAAGCTTCAATGGGGAACTGCAGAATCTTTAGGATTAAAAGAAGAGGCTGTAGGATTAGCTAAAAATGAGTTCTACGATAAAAATGTACCAGAAGAATACAAAGCACTTATAGAAGAGCTTTCTCAAAAAATCATCAGTGGAGAAATCAAAGTAGATTCAGCTTTAGGTATGGAGACAAAGACTCTAAATGATATTAGAAACTCTGTAAAACCTTAAAAATAAAATACTATATGCACTGGATATATCCAGTGCATGTAGTTTAATATAAGAATTTTTAGAATTAGGGGTGATAAACTTGGCAGATGAAATATTAAGGATGGAAGGTATAACCAAAATATATCCTAATGGAGTTGTAGCAAACAAAGATGTGAATTTTTCTGTAAGAGCGGGAGAAATTCATGCTTTAATGGGAGAAAATGGAGCTGGTAAAAGTACTCTTATGAAAATGCTTTTTGGGCTTGAAACCCCTGAAGAAGGACAGATATTTTTAAAAGGCAATAGTATTAAAATTGATTCCCCAACAACGGCAATAAAAAATGGGATAGGAATGGTACATCAGCATTTTATGCTAGTTCCTTCACTAACAGTTGCGGAAAATATGGTGCTGGGTATGGAACCAAAGAAAAAAGGGTTAATAGATTTTGAAAAAGCACTAAGCATTACCCAAGAAATATCTAAAAAATACAACCTAACTGTGGATCCAAAGGCAAAAGTTGCAGATTTGCCAGTAGGAATAAAACAAAAAGTAGAAATATTAAAGGCACTCCTAAGAGGTGCAGAAATATTAATATTAGATGAACCTACAGCAGTTTTAACACCACAAGAAACAAAGGAATTGTTTTCAGAATTAATAACATTTAAAGAAAAAGGACATACCATAATATTCATTTCCCATAAGTTAAAAGAAATCAAAGAAATCTGCGACAGAATAACTATTTTAAGAGGTGGAAGAAGCGTTGGAGTACATGAAGTTAAAGATGTATCTCAGGAAGATATATCAAGACTTATGGTAGGCCGCGATGTAATTTTGAAAATAGAAAAGGAAAAAAGCAAACCTGAAGAGGCAATTTTGAAAGTAAACAATATTAATTATTTAGATGATACAGGTAAGAAAATACTCAATGATATTAATTTTACAGTTAGAAGCGGAGAGATTGTTGGAATAGCAGGAGTCGAAGGGAATGGGCAAAGAGAATTAGTCGAATTGATTACGGGACTAAGCAAATATAATGAAGGTAACATAACTATAGCAAATACAGACATAAAAAATTTAAACATAAAACAAATAAGAGAATTAGGGACATCTCATATTTCAGAGGATAGGATGACTTATGGAGTTGCAGGAGAAGCAACTATTGAAGAAAATATTATTTCAGATAGATACGACAATAATGCTCTAAACAAACGTGGATTATTGAATATGAAGAAGCTTCATTCCATGGTGGACGAGCTTATAAAAGATTATAGAGTAAAATGTGATAATGGAAAGCAAAAAGTTAGGATGTTATCAGGAGGAAATATACAAAAAGTTGTTGTTGCTAGGGAGTTTTCTTCTTCTCCAAAGCTTATTATAGCTAATCAACCTACTAGAGGCATTGATGTAGGTGCTACAGAGTTTATTCATAGAAAACTAGTAGAGCTTAGAGATAATGGAACTGCTGTTTTGTTAATATCTGCAGACTTAAATGAGGTAATAGAGCTTAGTGATAGCCTCTTAGTAATGTATGGCGGAGAAATAGTAGCATATTTTGAAGATAGCTCTAAAATCACAGAAGAAGAATTGGGAAGATACATGCTAGGAATAGATAAGCAATCCCCTGAAGAAATAAGGAGGGCTGATAATGAGCACTAAAAAGATTGAAACTCAATTTGAAATAATTAGAACCTTTGTGGCTATTCTACTAGCCATGTTATTAGCTTTAATAATTATATTGGCAGTAAGCGATCAGCCTTTAAGTTCAATAACTACATTTTTAATAGGTCCACTTACATCTATAAGACGCTTTGGTAATGTAATAGAAATGTCTATACCTTTTATATTTTCAGGACTTGCAGTTTGTGTTATGTTCCAAGCAAATCAGTTTAACATGGCAGGAGAGGGAGCCTTTTATGTAGGAGGAGTGGCTGCATCTTTTATTGCAATTAAATTTCTAATGCCAGTAGGTATACATCCTATAATTGCAATACTATTCGGAGGATTAATTGGTGCCATTGTAGGACTAATACCTGGACTCCTTAAAATAAAATGGAATGCTAATGAACTGGTGTCCTCATTGATGTTAAACTATGTTTGTCTATACATGGGGCTATATGTAGTTAACAATGTCATAAGAGACCCTAATGCTGGTAACACTGCTTCATATATATTTAATAATACAGCCACATTAAGCAAAATAGTCCCGGGTACAAGAATTCACCTAGGATTATTTATAGCAATTATATTTATTTTTCTAACTTATCTATTTATGTATAGATCAAAATGGGGATATGCGTTGAGAATGACAGGATTAAATGAAAGTTTTGCTAGATATTCTGGTATAAATACAAAAAGAGTAATCATTTACTCTCAAGTAATAGGTGGATTAATTGCTGGTATAGGTGGAAGTACTGAAATTTTAGGTATGTACCAAAGATTTCAATGGCAGGCACTTCCAGGATATGGATTTGACGGTATAATAGTTGCAATACTTGCAAGGACAAATCCCTTACTCATACCTATAGCCTCATTGTTTTTAGCTTATATTAGAGTAGGAGCAGATATAATGGCAAGATCATCAGATGTGCCTAGTGAAGTTATATCAGTAATTCAGGCTATTATAATTATGTTAATAGCTGCAAAAAGGTTTTTAGCCAAATGGAAGCATAAAAGAATCGTTAAGGATTCACAGGAAAAATTGGCTGCTAAGGAGGTTAGGTAGATGGAAAAATTGTTTAATGTTATATTAACAACAACTTTTGGGTATTCAATTCTTAGAGTTACCACACCAATACTTTTTGCATCTCTAGCAGCATTAGTATCAAATAAGGCAGGGGTTATAAATATAGGATTGGAAGGTATTATGCTTACCTCTGCTCTAACTGGAGTAGTAGTCAGTGCTTTTACTCAAAGCGCTTTAATTGGAATAATATGTGCAGTTATAGCCGGCGTATTATTATCATTGTTATTAGCATACTTTTCACTTAACCTTAAATCAGACATAATATTGACAGGAATAGCACTTAATCTACTTGCTAGCGGTGGAACAGTATTTTTGCTATATTTAATAGCTAAAGATAAAGGTATATCAATATCTTTAAAGAGCATGGTAGCTCCCGAAGTCAATATACCATTATTAAGCAGTATTCCTGTATTAGGCGATGTATTATCAGGACATAATATATTAACTTACCTAGCATTAATAACAGTGTTTCTTGTTTACGTATTTCTATATAGAACACCATTGGGGCTTAAAATAAGAGCCGTAGGAGAGAATGCAAATGCAGCTGATTCTGTAGGTATTAGTGTTAAAAAAATACAATACTTAGCTCTAATGCTTAGTGGTGCTCTTGCAGCATTAGGCGGGGCTTACATGTCAATGGGCTATGTTTCATGGTTTTCTAGAGACATGACTGCAGGCAGAGGATTCATTGCTTTGGCTGCAGAAGCTATGGGAAGAGGAACTCCAGTTGGCACATTGATTGCCTCCTTAGTTTTTGGATTTGCAGATGCATTGTCTAATGTAATGCAGTCATTAAGAGTACCAGCAGAATTTGTACAGATGATTCCATATTTAACTACAATACTAGGATTAGTACTTTATTCAGTACAACAAGCGAATAGAACCAAGAAACACAGGAGGGAAAAAAGATGAGAAAACCAGTGATTATCGACTGCGATCCAGGGCATGATGATGCCATTGCCCTGCTATTGGCATTTGCCAGTGACAAAATAGATGTAAAGGCTGTTACTATAGTTGCAGGGAATCAGACTTTAGAAAAAACACTGAATAATGCTTTAAGGGTATTAAGTTTTGCTAACATAGATGTACCTGTGGCAAAAGGATTTGAAAAGCCACTTATGAGAGACCTTATTATTGCACCAGAAGTACATGGAGAAAGCGGATTAGATGGGCCTGAACTTCCAGAGTCGACATTAAAGCCTTCAGATTTATCAGCTATAGAACTTATAGCTAAAGTTCTTAGGGAAAGTGACGAAAAGGTTACTCTAATTCCAACTGGAGCTTTAACTAATATAGCAAGATTCTTGCTATGTTATCCTGAATTAAAAAATAAGGTTGAAAGAATATCCCTAATGGGAGGAGCTTGTTTTGGAGGCAACTGGACTCCAGCAGCAGAATTTAATATATTAGTTGATCCAGAAGCAGCAGATATTGTATTTAAATCAGGGATACCAATTACAATGTGCGGCTTAGACGTTACACATAAAGCACTTGTATATGCTGAAGATATAGAGCGAATAAGAAGTTTAGGCGGTAAAGTAGCAGTTATGGTAGCTGAGTTATTAGACTTTTTCTCAGAATTTCACTTGGACACAGGATTTGAAGGAAGTCCTCTACATGACCCTTGTGCAGTAGCTTGGGTTATTGACCCAAGTATAATAGAGACTAAAAAATTGAACGTAGCCATTGAAACAAAAGGGCAACATACACTAGGTGCTACAGTAGTAGATTATTATGATGTATTGGGCAAAGAGAAAAACGTAGATGTTGCCTTTGATATTGACAGAGAAAGATTTATAGATATGCTTGTTGAAGCTATGAAATATTATCAATAAGGAGGGTTTTAGGTGAAAATACCAGTTATTATTGATACAGACCCTGGAATGGATGATGCTATTGCATTGTTATTAGCCTTTTCATCAGACAAATTGGATATTAGAGCTCTAACAGCAGTGGGGGGAAATATCCCCCTAGTTAAGACTAGCAGAAATTTATTAGACTTAGCAGGTTATGCAAGTAAAGAAATAAAAGTATCAAAAGGAGCAGAAAAACCCTTATTAAGGCCTTTGGAAACTGCTGAATGGGTACATGGTGAAAGTGGATTAGGCTCAGTGGTATTAGCTAAAAATAATGGGGATTTTTACGAAAAAAGTGCTTGGGATACCATATACGAAGAGGCTATAGCCTGTGAAGGTAAGCTTCAAATAATTGCTTTAGGACCACTAACTAATCTAGCAATTACCCTAATGAAATATCCAGATATAGTAAGTAAGATACAAAGGATAACACTTATGGGAGGCTCCTGTTATATAGGAAACACTACTCCATCAGCAGAGTTTAATATTTACGTAGATGCTGAAGCTGCAGATATTGTTTTCCAATCAGGGATACCTATAACTATGGTGGGACTAGATGCTACCCACAAGGCAACAATTCTTGAAAAGGAAATAGAGGAAATAGTTTCAATAAAGAGTAGAGTAACTGATATAGTAAATGGTCTGCTAATTTCAAATTTAGAATTTAGGAGAAAATATTCCGGTTTAAATGAAGCTATAATACATGATGCATTGGCGGTGGGTGCAGTTATTGATCCAACAATAATAGAGAAAGAAGATTACTATGTAGCTATTGAAACTGTTGGGGAATTAACTTATGGAAAGACTGTTGTAGATTTAACTAGAGTAACTAAAAACAAACCTAATGCAGAGGTAGCCTTAGGTGTAGATAGGGAAAGATTTGTTCAAATGTTCAAGGAAATGATGATAGCTTATGAATAAATACAATATTGTTTTAAAAAATGCCAATGTAATTGACGAAGAAGGAAATATCTATAAAAATAAATCAATATACGTTAAAGACGGAAAGATAGCTAAAATAGAAGAAATATTTGAAGATAATGCAGGTATAGAGATGATTGATTGTAAAGAATATTTTGTTACTCCAGGACTAGTAAACCTTCATACCCATGTTCCAATGGGATTATTAAGAGGATTGGCAGAAGATGTGAACATTGATGACTGGTTTAATAAAGAGATATTTCCTTATGAAAGCAAATTTACACCTGAGCAAGTTTACTATGGAGCATTATTAGGAATATTTGAAATGCTAGACAATGGAGTAACTGCATTTGCAGATCATTATTTCTTTGCAGATGAAGTTTGTAAAGCTGTTATAGAGAGTGGAATTCGTGGGGATATAGCACCTACTGTATTTGGGTTGGCAGATAATTTTGAAGAGATATTAGAAGATGCAGCTTCTATTATTGAGAAAAGACAGAATGAAAGTAATCGGCTAAAACTGAGAATGGGGCCTCATGCTCCTTATACATGTCCATCTGACATTTTGAGAAAAATAGTTGGCAAGGCTGAAAAACTAAATGTGGGACTTCATATACACGTATCTGAGACTAAAGAACAGGTTGAAGGAAGTTTAAAAACATACGGTAAAACACCTTTTGAAGTATTATATGATTCTGGAGCATTTAATAGGCACCTAATAATAGGACATGGATTATGGATTACAAAAGAGGATATTAAATATATAAATGAAAAAACATATTTTGCAGTATGTCCAAAAACCTATATGAAATTAGGCATGGGAAAAGGCAGCTTGTGGGATATGTACGGTGAATTGCCGTTATGTATTGGCACAGATGGAAGTGCCAGCTCTAATTCATTAAATCCTTTAGAGCAATTAAGATTATTTGCTTTGATAGGTAAACTAAATAATAGTGCTGAAGAATTTACGCTTAAAGAAATGTGGGACATTTTAATGAGAGGGCATAAAGCCTTAGACTTTAATTCAGGTATGTTAAAAGAAGGATATAGTGCAGATCTACTAGTATGGGATTTGAATATGAGCAACACCTTTCCTTTATATAATCCACTAGCATCAATAATATACAGTGCTGAAAGTAAAAACATTATATATTCAATAATAGATGGTAAGCTTGTAAAAAGGAATGGAAATGTTGTATTTAAAAATAAAGACATTTGGAGCAAAATAGAGGAATGCTCAAAAGACATTTTAGAAACAGGCAAAGGTAAAAACAAAATAAAATATTAGGGGAGGAAAATAAATGAAAAAAGCTTGGGAATTAGAATATGAATTAACTCAAAAGGCTATCCCAGTAGTATTAAGTGAAGAAGAACAGACTTGGGAAGAGGGAGCTGCTTTAACTGGTGGTTACGAGGAAGCAAGGCTAAAGTTGATATGGAACAGCAATGTTCCAGGTTCATTTGCACCTGAAAGAATAATAATAGGAGCTATACAGTCTATGGAAAACATGGGATACAATGTTGAAGAAGCTGAAAAGCTAATTCCATTAGGATTTAAAGCCATAGAAGAAAATAATATTATTGAATTAAACAAAATATCAGCTAGGATATTTAATCTTTTAAATAATGCTGAGAAAGATTTAAATTCTCCTTATTGGAAATATAAAGCTTACACTCAATGGGAAGATTATAAAAGCTCTGTAAAGTTTCCTGTATACGACAAGGTAGATATCAACAGCAGAGAATTTGAAGAAAAAACACTAGCAGGCTGGTTAGCACAAATATGTGGTGGTGCTTTAGGAACTGCAATTGAAGGATATACAACAGAAAACATAGAAAAAACCTTTGGAGATGTGAAACATTACGTTAGAAAGCCTAATACTTATAATGATGATATTACATTTGAACTTGCTTTTTTAAAAGCCTTTAATGAAAAAGGATACGACATTACTTCAGCTGATATTGCTGAGGAATGGATAGGAATTATTCCATTAGCTTGGTCAGCAGAAGATATAGCATTAAGAAATATAAGATGCGGAATATACCCACCTTTAAGTGGCGAATTTAACAACTATTATCGTGAATGGATAGGTGCTCAGATGAGGGGAGCTATCTGTGGCATGGTGGCACCAGGAAACCCTAAAGAGGCTGCTAGATTAGCTTGGATTGATGCAGTTATTTCTCATCACAATAATGGGGTTATAGGGGAAATATTTAATGCTATTTTAGTATCCTTAGCATTTGTAGAAAAAGATGTAAGAACTATACTAGAAAAAACTATGGAGATGATACCAAAGGATTCAGAGTACTACTCTGTAATAGATTTTGCATATACTCAGTGTAAAAACAATGAAAATTGGAGAGATGCATGGAAGCTTTGTGAAGAGAAGTATAAAATGTATAATTGGATTCATGCTTATCCTAATGCAGCTGCAGAGGTAGTTGCTCTATATTATGGTGGTAATGATTTTGATAAGACAATGAATGTCATCTCTATGGTAGGACAAGATGTAGACTGTAATGCAGCACAGATAGCATCTATATATGGAATAATTCATGGATTAAGCGGTATAGATAAAAAGTGGACAGATCCTATAGGAGATGATTTAATCACATACGTTAGAGGTATGGAAAAATTAAAAATAAGTGAACTTTCAAAGTGGACTGTTGATTCTATAAGAAAAGCTAATAAGGGAGAATAGCAAATATGGGGATAACCATAAAGGACATTGCAAAAGAAGCCAGGGTTTCCATAGCTTCAGTGTCTAGGGTTATTAATAATAAGAGTGAAGGTGTAAGTGAAGAAACCCGAAAGCGAATTTTAAACATAATGGAAAAGCACAATTATATTCCTAGTAATCTAGCTAGAGGACTAGTTACTAAAAAAACCAATATAATTGGTCTTGTACTCCCAGATATTATTAATCCATTTTTCCCTGGAATAGTTAGAGGGGTAGAGGATGCTGCTAATAAGTATGGATATAATATAATCTTATGCAATACGGATGATGATAAAGAAAAAGAGAGGACTTATATACAAATCCTCAAAGAAAAATGTGTAGATGGTATTATATATACTAGTGCGTTAAAAGCTACGAATAAAAATATAGAACTACTTAAAGATTATAATATACCGTTTGTATCTATGGATAGAGCTATAGATTTTGAGGATATTCCCTTCATATGCACTAATGGTGAAGAGGGCATGTTTAAGATAGTTGAATATATTGTTAAAAATGGTCACAGGGACATAGCTTATATTGCTGGTACAAAAGGAGCACCATCTAATCATAGCAGATTAGAAGGATATATAAAGGCTTTAAAAGAATATGGCATACCTATAAACCAAGATATAATTAAATATGGTGACTATAAGCTGGAAGGCGGGCAACTATGTATGAAAGAATTACTAGATTCAAACATAAAATTTACAGCGGTAGCCTGTGAGAATGACCTTATGGCTATAGGAGCCTTAGAAATATTAAATAATAGAAAAATACGTGTTCCAAAAGAAATATCTATAACTGGATATGATGATATTTTTTTAACTAATGTAACTTGTCCAAAGATAACCACAGTAGCTCAGCCCATATATGAAATGGGATTTAATGCAGTAGAATTACTTACGAAAATAATAAATAAAGAAAAAATAACTAATCACAAAATAGTATTGGAGCCTAAATTAATTATAAGAGATTCAGTCTGTAAAAGAGGTGAGTAAACTGAAAATATTAATTATAGGAAGTATTAACATAGATTATGTATGTACAGTAGATGAACTTCCTCAAAAAGGTGAAACTCTTCTTGCAAGCTCATTTGTAGAGAGTAGTGGAGGAAAGGGAGCTAACCAAGCTGTAGCTGCACGAAGACTTGGTGCGGAGGTTACTATGATAGGGGCAGTGGGAAAGGATTCTATTGGCAATAAATTGATAAATAGTTTAGGTAAAGAAGGGATCAATGTTGATAGCACAAAATCAGTAGATGTACCTACTGGTAATGCTATAATTACAGTAGATAAAAATGGTGATAATACTATTGTAGTTTATTCAGGAGCAAATTTTCGGGTTGATGAAGGATTAGTTAGTAGCTATGAATCTATTATAGCAGAGAATGATTTCATTATACTACAACTTGAAATACCTATGGAAACTGTTTTACATTCTGCAAAGCTAGCAAAAAAACATGGGAAAAAAGTTATTTTGAACCCTGCACCTGCAAAGGAGCTGCCTAAAGAAATATTTGAATACATCGATTATATAACCCCAAATGAAACAGAATTAGCTAGAATAACTGGAATCGATGATGTTAAATTAGCCTCAAGGGAACTAATAAAAAGAGGAGCTAAGAATGTAGTAGTTACATTAGGAGAAAAGGGTTCTTATTATCTTGGAGAAAGTGAATTAGAAGTGGGCAGTTTTAAAGTAGATGCCGTTGATACAACAGCTGCTGGAGATTCTTTTAACGGAGCCTTGGCAGTAGCCCTAGGAGAAGGAAGAAGCATAGAAGAAGCACTTAAATATGCAAATGCAGTAGGAGCATTAACTGCCACTAAAATAGGAGCCCAAGTATCACTACCATATAAAGAAGAAGTTGAAGAATTTTTAAAATAACGAGACAAGGGTAAAGCAAAGGACGGAGTTGCTGCTTCATACGAAGTAGCAATCCCGTCCTATTGCTTTAAGAAGATCATATAGTTAAAGGTATTTGTAGGGAAGAAATTCTATTTTTTTGATGTACCTTTCAATAAATCTAATGCAGACTGTGGTACATAGAATTTTCCTTCTATTAAAACGGCTATTTCGCCATTTAAGCTTACAGACTTATCATTTAATGTTGCTGTACTTTGATTTGCTTTTATAACTAAGGTTTTTTCATTTTCTTTTAAAGTTAATACATTACCTTCTATTGTAGCACCTGCTCTATTTGTTACATCTATAAACAGCTTTTGTGTAGCCTTTCCTAAATCGAGGCCCATAGAAGCAGCCATAAATTTAGCAACATCTGTATTTTCATTGACTCCAGTGAGAGGAGTTTTGTCAATTTTCTTTGGAGCATAAACATATACAGGCACATCTTCACCGGTATGTCCACCGGTAGTATAACCAATATAAGCTTTTTGGTTCATTATTTTTACAAGATTATTAGCTGTTGGTTCATTCTTGAATAGAGTAATTAACATATTTACCTTCGCATTATTATAAGCATCTCTATCTTTTGAAGTAATATCAGCTGGTGTATAACCGTCAGGATTAATTCCATAAGCTTCTAGAACCTCTGAAATATTAGAATTATCTTCTTTAAGTAAAGCCATTGCACCTTCCGCAGTTTTTGCTGCACCCTTAAATGGAGATAAAATACTAAATGGTGCTGAGTCATATCCAATTAAATCTCTACTACCTATTGAAATACCACTGTTTCCGTGGTCTGTTACTGCAATAACCATTGTATTTCCGTCTTTTTTCGCAAAATCTACAGCTACTTTAAAAGCACTATTAAAGGCTAAAGTATCAGAAATAATACCTATAGTATCATTAGCGTGGGCTGCCCAGTCTATTTTGCTGCCTTCAACCATCAAAAAGAATCCATCTTTATCTTTTTTTAGTACACTAATGGCCTTTTCTGTCATTTCTGCTAGAGAAGGTTCTTTACTTGCTTTTCTATCCATATCATAAGAGAGGTTATCTGTTGAGTTAAAAGAATTAGTAAAGTTACCCCAAAGCTTTGCTGCATTTGAATTTTGCATTTCAGTTTTGTTATCCACTATATCAAAGCCTTTAGACTTTGCTATTGCTAGAATATCTAATTTCTGTGCATCTACCTTAGAAGCTCCTGTACCCAACAATACGTCAATGTCTTGGTTTAGCATTTGCTCTGCAATTTCACTATAATTACTACGTTTTATTTCATGGGAGCTAAATGCTGCTGGTGTAGCATGCATGAATTCAGATGTTGCAACAAGTCCTACTGCTTTTCCTTGCATTTGTGCTGCTTCAAGAATACTTGCCTTTGGAACTTTGTTTGCATTAATGCCTAAGGAGCCTGGAATTGATTTATGACCTATTGCATAGGCTGTTCCACCAGGTGCTGAGTCAGTAATAGGACCATTAGCCCATGTAGTAGTTATAAGCCCTGTAACATATTGATCCATATATAACTTATTAGAACCATTTTCATTTTCGTCGAGCATGTACCTAGAAAGAGTTGTAGCTGCTACACTCATTCCATCGGGTATAAGTAGAATTACATTCTTAACATTGCTTGAATTTGAACTATTAACTGCTAAACTAATATTTGACAAACTTAAAGATAACAACATTATCATTGATACAAAAACAGTGACAAATCTTATTTGTAGCTTTCTCATTAACTATCTCCTCCTAAAATTTATTTTGCCAAAAATAATATACTTTAATCCTTATCTTTTTGGCTTATATTCATTTATAAGTATAATCAATAAATGTAAAGGCAGAGTTAATCTAATGTAAAATATGGATAAATATTTTGTGTACTAGATTTTTTGATAAAATTAAAAAGCTAATAGTACAATACTGATAAAAATAATCATTAAAATCAAAGTGGTAATTTTTCATAGCAAAATATTGGAATATAACTTATAATAGTATTTGATCATTGATTGTATAGGGATGCCTAGAATTAGTTATTATTGACTATATTAGACTTATCTAAATAACGGATATAAGGGGGAGATGGTGTGGGAAAAGTGGTAGGAGCTTGTGGGTGCATTTGTAGCGATTGTCGTATTTACAGTAAAGACTGTATGGGATGTCATTCAATAAAGGGTAAAGCATGTTGGCTACATGAAGTGGGGCTTGATGTATGCGACTTTTATGAATGCTGTGTGATTGACAAAGAACTAGAGCATTGTGGAGAATGCGCAGAAATACCATGTGAAAAGTTCTGGAAAAATAGCAATCCTGCGTGGACAAAGGAACAACATAAAAAAATAGTTGAAGAGCGAGTTGCTTTATTAAAAGGATTAGCTTTAAAAAACCTTTAGGGAGAATTTAGGGGATAGTATTGCATTTGAAATAGATATGAATTTTTTTACATAAAAAAGAAATGAGTACTCAAATAAGTCAATGTGATTTAACTTGCATTGGCTTATTTTCATTTCTTTCTTTTAAATAAGTTTTAACTTATTAATCACATAAAGGACATATTCCTAGAATATTTATATTTTAGGGAGTGATATGATGAAAAGCGTGTTTAAGATTATTATGTCAATAGTTTTAATATGTTTTATCTTTTTATGGCCCTTATATGTTTTTATATATAAACCAGCAAAATTAGAAGAATTAAATAACAAAAAAATAGAGGAATGGAAAGGTGTAATTCAGCTTTGGGATTTTCCAAGAGTTGATTCAAAAACAGGAAGCAGATATGGCTGGATACAAGATAAAATCAGAAAATTTGAAAGACAAAATCCAGGGGTGTTTATTGAACTGGAGCCTTTAGATTGGAAAAAGGGTCCAATTAAGCTTGAAGTGGCACTTAAGACTGGAAATCTCCCCGATATAGCACCTATAGGAACAGATTATTTATATATGGATGAATCTATATTAGAGCCATTAGATAAATATTTTACTAGAGATGAAATAAAGGAGTTTAAATATCTGGCTATGAGCGCAGTTACAAAAGAAGAAAAAATGTGGGGAGTTCCTTTTATGATGACTACATACTCAATGTTCTTAAATGCTGAAATATTTAAACAAAAAGGAGTAGAGCTACCCTTAGATGGAAACTGGACATATGATGAATTTATCGAGAAAATGAAGGCATTGACATGGGATGAGGATAATGATGGTAAGCTAGATTATTATGGTTTTATTTCGCCAATAAAGCCAGATTATTATAACTTATGGGGTATAATATTAAGTGATGGCGCTGAAATAGTTGATGACAGAGGAAGATATTTATTTTATGGAGAAAAAGCTGTAAGTGGGCTTCAGAAGGCCGTTGATTTAAAGCAGAAACATAATGTTACTCCTGAAAACTTTGGATTATATGATGAGAATGAAGCATGGGACCTATTCTTTAATAAAAAAAATGTAGCAGTTTATCCCACAGGTTCATGGGCTGCAAAGACCCTACTAGATAAATACCAATCTGGAGAAGGCTTTGAATATGTAGTAGCAAATTATCCAATAGGTGATAGGAGATTGCCTATATCATTAAATAATAGTATTAGTGCATATGGTATATTCAAACAGGAAGATGAAGGCAAACTGAATATGTGCATTAAATTTTTAAAATTCATTACTAAAGATGTTTATCAAAAGGAATTAGAAAGATTAGGAGCATTTCCTGTTAAAAGCAATATAGATGACATTTATTTGAATGATGTAAATATGAAAAAAATTGAAGACTGTTTATCTTATACTCATTCTTTACCTAAACATAAGGAATGGAAGGAAATAGATAGGATTTTACAGAATCAAATAAGATTAGCAATTATAGGTGAGAAAACTGCTGAAGAAGCCATAGAGGAAGCTAGAAAACAGGTTATGCAACTAAATAGTGGGGAAAGATAATAGAGTTCCTATAGAAACAATGTTGTGAGTTGTTTATTATCATAAAAAAAGATATACTAAAATATATGATATTGCTGTTATGGGAGTTGATAATGTTGGATAAAAATCATGTTTATAGAATGTTTAAAAGTGTTATTGAAAAAGGTACTGTTTTAATAGATGAGCCTATGAGCAAGCATACTTCCTTTAAAATAGGAGGTCCTGTAGATGTTTTTGTGATTCCAGGTACTATTGATGAACTAGCTCATTCAATTAAATTATGCAAAGATGAAGCTTTAGACTATTTTGTTATGGGAAATGGAAGCAATTTAATTGTTAGAGATAAAGGAATACGTGGTATTGTGATTAAAGTTTCAGAAAGCTTAAATAATATAAGAGTTGAAGGTACAAAGCTAATTGCAGAAGCAGGAGCTTTATTATCCGTAGTATCTAAAACGGCACTTAGACACTCTTTAACTGGGTTAGAGTTTGCCAGTGGAATACCAGGCTCATTAGGTGGGGCAATAGCTATGAATGCTGGTGCATATGGCGGGGAAATGAAGGATGTAGTAACAAAAGTTATATGCTTAGATAAAAATGGAGATTTTGTAGAATATGAAAATGTTGATATGAATTTTGGATATAGACAGAGTAGAGTACAGCATGAAAATTTAATTGTAGTCAAAGTAGAAATGAAGTTAAAAGAGGGTAATTATGAAGATATTAAAGCATATATGGGTGAACTAACAGAAAAAAGAACTTCAAAACAACCACTTAGTCTTCCAAGTGCAGGAAGTATGTTTAGAAGACCAGAAGGGCATTTTGCAGGAAAATTAATTGAAGATGCCGGTTTAAAAGGACTTAGACATGGAGATGCCCAAGTTTCAGAAAAACATAGTGGATTTATAGTAAATATAGGGAATGCTACAGGTAATGATGTAATAAATCTAATTAAAGTAGTTCAGAAAACTGTTTTAGATAGATTTGGAGTAAAACTTGAAACAGAGGTTAAAATTATGGGTGAAGAGTAAGCATTCGCTAAGAAGTATAGTCATGTTCTGCAAATGTTCGCTTAGTATTTTATTTATATATTAAGTAGAGAAATATGGAAGAAGGAGGCTAACAAATGAAGATAACAGGGGATTACCATACTCATACTATTTATAGTCATGGGAAGGGAACTATAAGAGATAATGTGGAAAGTGCTATAAAAAAGGGACTTAAGGAAATAGCCATATGTGACCATGGACCAAAACATGTAGGTTTTGGAGTAAAAAGAGAAAATTTTCGGAAAATGAGAAATGAAATAGATGCTTTAAATAAAGAGTATAAAGATATAAATATACTCATGGGTGTCGAAGCAAACATTATAGGCTACGATGGGGAAATAGATGTTAATGATGAAATAATTAATATGTTAGATATACTTCTAGTTGGTTTTCATTTTGGAGCTATGCCAAAATCCTTTGGTGATGCTTATAAAATGTTTGTACTTAATTTTTTAGGTAAATATTTTAAAAAAGCTGGAGAAAAAGCTAGAGTACTAAATACTCAAGCAGTAATCAATGCTATTAATAGATATGATATAGATTTAATAACACACCCAGGGGCTAAGGTGAATATTGATACAAGAGAGCTAGCAAAGGCTGCATCTAAAAGAGGAACTGCTTTAGAAATAAATGCAAGTCATGGATTTCTAACAGTTGAATATATTAAAATTGCGGCAGAAGAGAATGTAAAATTTATGATTAATAGTGATGCCCATACACCAGAGAATGTAGGAAATGTAGAAAAAGGAATAAAAAGAGCATTAGAGGCAAATTTAAGTGTAGATAGAATAATAAACGCCGTTAATTAATAGAAAGAGGTGTTCTAATTGAAATTTATTATCATAACTGGACTTTCTGGAGCAGGAAAAAGTCAAGCTGTTAAGGTACTAGAGGATATAGGCTATTATTGTATGGACAACCTACCTCCTGCATTACTTCCAGATTTTGCAGATTTATGTCTATATTCAAAGAGAAATATTGATCAAGTAGCCGTTGTTGTTGACATTAGAGGCGGTAAATTTTTTAATGATTTATTTAAAAGCCTTTACGACCTTGAGGAATCAGGATTTGAGTATAAAATATTGTTTTTAGATTCTTCTGATGAAGTATTGATTAAGAGATTTAAAGAGCAGAGAAGACCTCACCCTTTAAGTACTGAGGGGAGAATAATTGATGGTATTGAAAGAGAAAGAGAAAAGCTAAATGAAGTAAAAATGAAATCTAACTATATTATTGACACGTCAAACCTTACCACCGCTATGCTAAAAGAAGAAATAAAGGGTATATTTTTAGAGGGAAAAGAAACAAAAAATTTAACAGTTTCCATAGTTTCTTTTGGATTTAAAAAAGGAATTCCTCTTGATGCAGATCTAGTATTTGATGTGAGGTTTTTACCCAATCCTTATTATATTGCTGAGCTAAAGGACTTTACTGGAAACAATGAAAATGTAAGAGAATATGTTATGAAATGGGAGCAAACAAAAACATTTATTGATAAATTAATTGATATGATTGATTTTTTAATTCCATATTATATTAAAGAAGGCAAGAGCCAGCTTGTCATAGCTATTGGCTGCACAGGTGGAAAGCATCGTTCTGTTACTATAGCTAATGTATTATATGAGGATTTAAAGCAAAAAGGATATAGAGCTATTATGGGACATAGAGATTGTGAAAAATCATAAAGGGGAAATAATATGAATTTTAATAATAGGAGAATAACAAATAATAAAATGAAAGCTCTTACTGCTGGTCCTAAAATTGTTGTTATAGGTGGTGGAACTGGGCTTTCAGTTTTGCTTAGAGGACTGAAGGAATATACTTCCAATATAACAGCTATTGTAACTGTTGCTGATGATGGCGGGGGTTCTGGTGTTCTAAGAGAGGATTTGGGTATGCTGCCTCCAGGAGATATAAGAAGTTGTCTATTAGCTCTAGCTAACACTGAGCCAGCTATGGAAAAGCTATTACAATATAGATTTAAAGAAGGAAGACTTAAGGGTCAGAGTTTTGGAAACTTGCTTATAGCAGCTATGAATGAAATACACGGGAATTTCGAGACTGCTATCAAGGAAATGAGCAATGTATTAGCAGTGACTGGAAAAGTTCTTCCTATGACATTAGAAAATGTAAAACTTTATGCTAAGCTAGAGGATGGTAATGTTATTGAGGGAGAGTCTAACATACCTGTTAAAAATGGTGAACTAGGAAGTAAAATAGACCGTGTGTTTATTAGCCCTGAAAAAGTTAAACCTGTAGATGAAGCCATAGAGGCAATAAAGGAAGCTGATTGTATAGTGTTGGGACCAGGTAGCTTGTACACTAGTGTAATTCCAAATCTTCTTGTAGAAGACATAGTGAAAGAAATAGGCAAGTCTTGTGCATTAAAGGTATATATACCAAACGTAATGACTCAGCCTGGTGAAACTGATAATTATGGTGTACTGGACCATGTTAAAGCTATAATGAAGCATTCTAATGAAGGAATAATTGATTATGTTATAACTAATGTTGAAACTATTCCAGAGGAAACATTGGATATATATATAAAGGATGGAGCTAAGGCTGTAATTATTACGGAATATGAGGAAAACATATTAGCAAAGATGGGTATTAAAGTAGTTAAAAATAATCTTATTGATATCAAAAAGAATTATATTAGGCATGATGCCATCAAACTAAGTGAGATAATAGTAGATTTAGTTCTAAAGGAAAAGAAAAACTGAAGGATTGCCTTCAGTTTTTTTATAACGAATAGGAAAGTTCTACTTTAGCATTTTGTTTAAAGAACTTTCCGTCAATGAGTTTCAAGAAAAGCTTCCTTGATTTAATAACACTTCTTTAGAAGCTTTTCTTATAACTCTCCTCTATACTTTTCCATCAATGCGGAGAAGAGCTCTGCAGAAGTTGGCGGAGTATATGTTATTGCATTAGCCCCTGCTTCTATAGTCCTTAAAATGCTTTCTTCAGTAGGACCTCCTGTTGCAATGATAGGTATATCTGGGAAGTCCTTTCTAATTGTAGCTACTATTTCAGGTGTCTTACTTGCACCTGATACATTCAAAATACTTGTACCAGCTTTGATTCTCTCTAAAATATCTGTTTTACTAGTTGTTACAGTAACGACTACAGGTATGTCTATAGTATCCACCATTTCCCTTATAACATCATTTGAAGTTGGAGCATTTACAACTACACCCATAGCCCCTTGAAATTCAGCGTGTAATGCAAGATTTATCGATCTTTTTCCAGTAGTGATTCCACCACCAACACCACAAAAAACAGGTATATCTGCGGCAGTCATAATAGCTTGTGTTATTACAGGCTGAGGGGTGAAGGGATATACAGCCATTACTGCATTGGCATTTATATTTTTTATTATTGCAACATCAGTAGAAAATACTAAAGACCGAATTAACTTACCGTTTACTCTTATACCAGAGGCTTGTTCAACAACTGCTGGTATATTAATCATATTTCTTTTTAAATAACTTGAGATTGTAGGTATCCTTTTTTCTTCCATTTTCATACCCCCAATAATTGTTTTTATCATTATAACACCAAGTTAAAATTCTGCCAACTAAATAATATTGTTTCTATTAGTAAATAAAAGGTAAAGAAGGAAGTGCATTTTTTGTAATGATTATAATATTAAAAAATAGAAATATAAAGGAATTATAGATTATTTATAGAATAAAATTAGTATGTAAAAATTTTTGAAGGCTTCAAATTATTTTAGTAGTTTAAACCGATAAAGTAAAGGAGGACTTTTCATGAGTGAAATTTATGCAAAAATGGCTGAGCCATACAAAATTAAGATGGTGGAAAACATTAGATTAATACCTAAAGAAGAAAGAATTAAAAAGATTAAGGAAGTAGGTTATAATCAATTTGCATTAAAATCCGAAGATGTATTCATTGATTTACTTTCTGACAGCGGAACTGGTGCAATGAGTGACAATCAATGGTCTGGATTAATGCTAGGAGATGAAGCATATGCCGGCAGCAGAAATTTCTATAATCTCCAGGATACTGTTCAAGAAATAATCGGTTATAAATATTTTGTACCTACGCATCAAGGGAGAGGTGCAGAGAACATACTATTCCCACTGTTAATAAAACCAGGACAGTATGTACTTGGAAATATGCACTTTGACACTACAAAGGCCCATATTGAGCTTAAGGGAGGAAGAGCTGAAAATTTTGTAATAGAGGAAGCATATGATACTCAGAAAGAGCATCCATTTAAAGGAAACTTTGACTTAGAAAAACTTGAAGCTTTTATAAAAGAAAAGGGTGCCCCAAGCTGTTCCTTTATATTAATTACGGTTACATGTAATAGTGCTGGGGGGCAGCCTGTATCTATAGAAAATATTAAAGCTGTGAAAAATATTGCTGACAAATATGGACTTAGGGTGTTCTTTGATGCAGCTAGATTTGCAGAAAATGCTTATTTTATTAAACAAAGAGAAGAAGCTTATAAAGATAAAAGTATTAAGGAAATTATCAAAGAAATGTTCTCATATGGTGAGGGTCTTACTATGAGCGCCAAGAAGGATGGTATAGTAAACATAGGTGGTATGGTTGCCATTAAGGAAGATGCTAGCCTATTCGAAGGCGTAAGACAAATGGTGATCCCTATGGAAGGTTTTCCTACCTATGGAGGCTTGACAGGAAGAGATATGGAAGCCTTGTCAAGAGGTATAAGAGAGGTAGTAGAAGAGTCTTATCTTCAAGCAAGAATAGGGCAGATTGAATATTTAGCAAAAAGACTTGATGAAGCAGGAATACCTATACAAAAACCTGCAGGGGGTCATGCTGTATTCGTAGATGCTAAAAAACTTCTTCCTCACATACCATATTATCAGTTCCCAGCTCAATCGCTATGTGTAGAGCTTTACATTGAAGCAGGAATTAGAGGAGTTGAAGTCGGTTCATTTTTATTGGGAAGAGATCCTGATACAGGAGAACAACTAGAATCTCCATTAGAATTATTAAGGCTTACTATACCTAGAAGAGTATATACTAATAATCATATGGATGTTATAGCAGAAGCTCTAATTAACATAGCAAAGAGAAAAGATGAGCTTAAAGGCTACGAATTCACATATGAACCAAAGGTACTAAGACATTTCATAGCAAAGCTTAAGCCTGTTGAATAGTGAGTAAGTAAAAACTAATTTTTATAACAGTATTGTCATTCTGAGCGTGAGCGAAGGATCTTTAGACTCTTCACCACTCCTAATTTCTGTCCGTTAGGACATCAATTAGGAGTGCCTTTAGGCGACGTTCAGAATGACATTTTTTTAATGTCTTTTATATTTTTCTTCTAATAAATTTGAAATCAAAGCACCTGCACTTTTTTTATCTAGGGTCGCTATATCAATATCCTTATTTAAGTCATCAGATAATTTTTTAATAGTTTTTATTTGCCTTTTAGTAGGAGGTTCATTAAAAAAATCATTAGAGCTAAAAGCAGAGCCTACAAAAGGATTATCTATATCTTCATCCTCAGCCTCCAGATTTATTTCTTCAATTGCAGTCATTCCTACATTAGTAAGATCTCTTAGGGCCCTTGCTTTTGCACGGGTAGATGCCATTCTAATTATATGAGGCTGAATCTTTGAATTAACCGAGGTTGGACTTGCATCTCCATAATCAATAAAAGTTCCCTTATCAGTAACTGCCGCAGCCTTACAAATAGCAGTCATATTATTTTCTTTTGTTGGCACTTGTACAAGCTCAACATTAATAGACTTCAAATTTTTTTGATGTGCCAAATCCAAGAGACCTTCGTATGTTACAAAAGATTTTCCCTGAAGATTTATAATAAATTTTTCATTAATAGACATAAAATCACCTTTTTATTTTATTTTGCTACTTCATCAGGTAATTAAACATGATAATAAAGTAAACAGGTGCAATTGTTGGATAAAAAATACAGCTGCTAGGAGCTGTACTTAGTAAATATTTCTATTTTTTTCGATATATATGTCCAAAGCCTTTATACATCTTTGGACTAATTTAATTAGCAAAAATAGACAGTATATAGAAATAGTCCAAAGAAATAAAACTAATAAAATATTAAAAGTGCCGAATAAACGCATAGATATCCCCCCGATATTTTTTATTCAGCTAACAAATAATTAATAGCCAGCTTAACTGTATTCTCAATAGCTTCCTTATGAGTTCTTTCATGAGAGTGAGATGCATCTACACCAGGACCTATGAGACCGTGTTTAAATTCCCAGCCTGCTCTTAAAGCTGCACTAGCATCTGAACCATAGTATGGATATATATCTACCTTATAGTTTATATTATTGTTTTTTGCAATTTCAACTAATCTATTTTTAAGTTCTAAATCATATGGCCCACTCGAATCCTTTGCGCATATAGTTACGCTAAATTCATCTGAAGTTTGTCCTTCACCAGGAGCCGCCATATCAATTGCGATAAATTCAGCAGTTTTTTCTGGTATTGATGCAGAGGCACCATGACCTACCTCTTCATAATTACTTATAAAGAAATTAGTTGTATATTTTGGAGTTAAATTATTATCTTTTAAATATTTTGCTATTGCTAAGATAGCAGCTACCCCTGCTTTATCATCTAAATGTCTTGACTTAATAAAGCCACTTTCTGTTACTGTAGTTCTTGGGTCAAGGAAAACATAATCTCCTACAGAAATGCCTAGCTTCTCTACGTCTTCCGCTGAGTTCACTTTTTCGTCAAGTCTTATTTCCATGCTGTTTTCATTTCTTTCAAGCTTGCTTGTTTCGCCGCCATGTACATGAGTAGAGGCCTTTATTGTCAATATAGTTCCAGAGTACTGTTTACCATTAGATGCTTCAACTATACAATATTCTCCTTCAATAGTATTCCATGAGTAGCCGCCAATTTGTGTGATTTTAAGCCTTCCGTTACCTTTGATTTCTTTTACCATTGCACCTAAAGTATCAACGTGACCAGACAAGGTTCTATGTACATCATCATTCTCGCCTTTTATAGTAGCTACTAAAGCACCTTTTTTTGTCCTATAAGTGCTCATATTAAGTTCTTTAAATTCTTTCTCAACTAAATCCATTACCGTCCTAGTATTTCCAGTGGGGCTTGGAGTTCTTAAGATTTGAACTAGTCTGTCTATAGTGTATTGCATGTCAATATTCATAAAACAAACCTCCCTAAGTGTATTTTATGTAATCTAATACTATTTTATATTATATGAACAGAATAGTAAATAAAACAACAATTAAATAGATGCTTGAGTAGTTGAAAGATTTACACTAATGTGATAATTTAATTGTATATACTTTTGATTGATATAATAGGGATATTTGTACATAGGGGTGTTTCAACATGAGAAATGAAGTTAGTGCAGGAGGGGTTGTAGTATTTGGTAATGCTATACTATTATTAAGAAAATACAATGGAGATTGGGTTTTACCTAAGGGAAAAGTGGAGTATAATGAAGATATAGCAGAAACTGCTATTAGAGAAGTATTAGAAGAAGGAGGGGTAAAAGCCAATATTGTTAAATATCTAGGAAAAATCCATTACACTTTTAGGAATACTAGAGATGAAGATGAAATCGTTAACAAAACAGTTCATTGGTTTCTAATGGAAGCAAGGAGTATGGAATGTATTCCACAGAGACAAGAAGGCTTTGTGGATGCTTTATTTGTACACATTAATAGAGCAGGTCAGATAGCAAAATATGAAGATGAAAAGAAAATAATAATAAAGGCTATACAAAACTTGTAATTTTATATTTCTTTATGGTAGGTGTGGCACATGTCATTTTCATTAAAGACTAAAAATGAATTATCTAGGATACAAACAGAGGATAACTGCTGTTTATTAGCAGAACTAGCTGCACTTATTCGCATGAGCGGATCTATTCAAATTAGTGGACCAGGTCGAGTGAACTTGAAATTTACAACTGAAAACGCTGCCATAGCTAGAAAAATATTTACGTTACTTAAGTCATTATATAATGTAAATACTGAAGTAATGGTTAGAAAAAATAAACAGCTTAAGAAGAATAATAACTACTTAATGATAGTGAGTAATTCTAGTGATGCTGAAAAAATCCTTGTGGATACTGGGATATTAAAAAAGGATAACAAACAGCATTATGTCATAAACTATGGTATAAATGAAAACTTAATTGCTTATAGATGCTGTAAAAGAGCCTATATAAGGGGTGCATTTTTGGGAGGAGGTTCAATTAGTAATCCTGAAAAAACCTACCATCTTGAATTTGTTACACATAATCAACAGCATAGTTTGGATTTATCACAATTAATAAATTCTTTTGGGCTTAATTCAAAAATAGTATTGCGTAAAGAAAGTTATGTGGTGTATCTTAAAGAAGGGGAACAAATAGTTGATTTATTAAACATCATGGGAGCACACTCTGCACTGCTAAAACTTGAGGATATAAGAATACTTAAAGAAGTGAGAAATAATGTAAATAGGATAGTTAATTGTGAAACTGCTAACCTAGAAAAAACTATTAATGCTTCATTAAGGCAGATACACAATATAGAATATATAGATAGTGTAATTGGAATAGATAATTTGCCAGAGAACCTAGTGGATATTGCGAGACTAAGGCTTTTACATAGGGACGCAAGTTTGAAAGAACTTGGGATGATGCTTAACCCTACTATTGGGAAGTCTGGAGTAAATCATAGGCTAAGAAAATTAGAGGAAATTGCCGATCAGATAAAAGAGAGGAGGAAATAATAATATGATCACAAAAACAGCAATAATAAAAAATAGCATTGGACTTCATGCAAGACCTGCAGCACTATTTGTAAGAACTTGTAGTAAATATAGATGTGAAATATTTGTGGAAAATGACGGAAAAAAAGTTAATGCTAAGAGTATTATGGGTATAATGTCATTAGGCGTACATCCTGATGAAGAAATAAAGATAATAGCAGATGGAATTGACGAAGAAGCTGCAATGAAAGATATTATGGATTTAATCGAGAATAGATTAGAACGACAATAATGCATTTAGTCCGTCAGGTATATAGCTAAAAAGTATTGATTTTCCATAGGGCATTATTCCTAAATTAACGAATATTACCGTAGAAAGTCGATTTCTTGTGTAAACTAGTGTATAATGTTTAAATATGGAACTATTTGAGTTTTTATTATAGAGGGGACAAACCATGATACTAATGTCGTTAGACTTGATTAAAGAAGGAATGGTAAATGCAAGGCCTATATTTACAAGCAATGGTCTAATGTTACTTGATAAAGATGTCGTAATCAAGGAAGCATACTTAGATCGGCTTAAAGAATTTGGTGTAACAAGCATATATATTAGAGATGACTTAGGTGATGAAAACATAATTTATGATATTGTAAGAGAAGAGCTAAGAAAAGATGCAGTTTTGGCTACCGAGAAAATTATGAATAACATCTGTTATTTTGACGAAATAGAACTTGAAGAGGTAAAGAGTATTATCGTTAATATAGTAGAAGATTTATTGGCAACAAAAGATATACTGGTAAACCTTTCTGAAATAAGAATAATTGATGATTATACTTTTGGACATTGTGTAAACGTATCTATATTATCACTAGTTACAGCTATAAATTTAGGCTATAATAAAGAGCAGCTTATTGATCTAGGTGTGGGAGCAATACTTCACGACATAGGTAAAACAAAGATCGAATTGGAAATACTTAATAAGCCCTGCGGTCTTACTATGAGTGAATATGATAGAATAAAAAAACATACTTCATTTGGCTATGCAATACTGAATAATTTTAAAAATGTTAGCTATGACTCTAAAATAATAGCATTGTCACACCATGAAAGATATGATGGTTATGGATATCCTTATAATGTAAAAGGTGAAGATATTCATGAATTTGCCAGAATAGTTGCAGTTGCAGATGTATATGATGCATTGACTAATGACAGGGTATATAGAAAAAAGATAAGTATAGATGAAGCTATAGATTATATCACATCCATGTCAGGGAGTCAATTTGACGGTAAGATAGTTGATAAATTTGTAGAGAATATAGCCAGATATCCAGTGGGCAAGGGAATAATTCTAAACACAGGATTTAAAGGATACGTTGTTTTAAATAAGAAAAATTATATATCTAGACCTTTGGTTAGAATATTATATAATAACTTAGGAGAGAGAGTAAAAGTTCCCTATATATTAGATTTATCTGAGACAGATGATTCAATTAGAATTGTGAAGACTACAGATGATATAGAATTATTTTAAATACTAAAATTGTAACCACATATTTGTTTTGGTATAATGAAGATAGTGAAATTCACTATCTTTTTTTATTCATATCCTGCAAATGTTCGCTTAATATTTCTTTTACATTCAAAGGAGAAGTGGAAACATGAGTAATAAAGCCGAAAAGAAATTTGTACATCTCCATGTTCATACTCAATATAGCCTGTTAGATGGGGCAGCTAGAGTTAACAAGCTTATAGATAGAGCTAAAGAGCTTGGAATGGATAGTATTGCCATAACAGATCATGGAGTAATGTACGGAATAGTAGATTTTTATAAAACTGCTGTTAAAAAAGGAATCAAGCCTATATTAGGATGTGAAGTATATATATCAAAAGGTAAATATACTGAAAAAGACCCAGGCAGGGATAAAAATCAGTATCATCTTGTGCTTCTTGCAGAAAACAAAGAAGGATATTCGAATTTAATGAAGATAGTATCAGAAGGCTTTATTAACGGATTTTATTATAAGCCTAGAGTAGATTATTCTGTACTTCAGAAGTATAGTAAAGGAATAATTGCTCTAAGTTCATGCCTTGCAGGAGAAGTGCAGCAATACATTAACGACAATAATTATGAGAAGGCAAAACAAACTGCATTAATATATATTGATATTTTCGGAAAAGATAATTTTTTTTTAGAGCTTCAGGATCATGGCATTAGAGAGCAAAAACTAATTAATCAACAACTTTTAAAGCTTAGTAGGGAAACTAATATACCTTTAGTAGCTACCAATGATGTTCACTATATAACTAAGGAAGATTCAAAGTTTCACGATGTTCTTTTATGCATACAAACAGGAAAGACATTAGAAGATGAAGATAGAATGAAATTTCCTTCTTCTGAATTTTATCTAAAATCCTACGAAGAAATGAATGCTTTATTTAATGGTTTTGATGAGGCTATATCAAATACTGTGAAGATAGCAGAGAGATGTAATGTTGAGCTAGATTTTAATACCCTTCATTTACCAGGTTTTAGTGCACCTAAGGGATTTACAAATCCTGAGTATCTCAGGAAGCTTTGCTATGAAGGACTAAAATCAAGGTATGAAAATATAAATAAAGAACTAATAGATAGGCTAGAATATGAAATAAATACTATTGAAAACATGGGATATGTAGATTATTTCCTTATTGTTTGGGATTTCATTAAATATGCAAAAGACAATGGAATAATGGTTGGCCCAGGTCGTGGCTCTGCTGCTGGGAGCTTAGTTTCTTATACATTAGGAATAATAGATATTGATCCAATAAAGTACGGTCTAATATTTGAAAGATTTTTAAATCCTGAGAGAGTATCTATGCCAGATATAGATATTGACTTTTGTTATGAAAGAAGAGAAGAAGTAATAGATTATGTTGTATCTAAATATGGTTATGATAAAGTAGCTCAGATAGCAACATTTGGTACAATGGCAGCTAGAGCAGCTATAAGAGACGTTGGAAGAGCAATAAACATGCCCTATGGCGAAGTGGATTTTATTGCAAAACAGATACCCATGGCTATTGGAATGACCATAGATAAGGCATTGGAAATAAATAAGAAGCTATATGAATTATATGAAGATGATGATACAGTAAGAGAACTAATAGATTTAGCTAAGGCAGTAGAAGGATTACCAAGGCATACTTCAACACATGCTGCAGGAGTAGTTATATCAAAGCTGCCTATTACCGAGTATGTTCCTCTTTCAAGGAATAATGATAGTATCATTACACAGTTTACAATGACTGAGCTTGAAGAATTAGGACTACTTAAAATGGACTTTTTAGGTCTTAGAACTCTTACTGTTATTCGTGATACAATAAAGCTTATTGAAGATAATCATGGAATTAAAATAGACTTCTCGAATTCAAATTATGATGATCCTAATATATATAAGATGTTTAGCAAGGGTGAAACCCTAGGCGTTTTTCAGTTTGAAAGCTCTGGAATGAGACAATTTTTAAAGGAGCTAAAGCCTACTGGTTTTGAAAATATTGTAGCTGCTAATTCCTTATATAGACCTGGACCTATGAATCAAATACCTAGATATATTGAAAATAAAAACAATCCAGATGCTATTAAATATTTACATCCTAAGCTAGAGCATATACTTGACGTTACTTATGGCTGCATGGTATACCAAGAGCAGGTAATGCAGATTGTAAGAGATATAGGCGGCTTTTCTATGGGACGTTCTGACTTAGTAAGAAGGGCCATGGGGAAGAAAAAGATGGATGTAATGGAGCAGGAAAGAAAGCATTTTATATACGGAAAGACAAATGAAAAAGGTGAAATAGAGATACCTGGCGCCATAAGAAACGGTGTAGATGAAGCAACTGCTAATAAAATATATGATGAAATGATAGACTTTGCTAACTACGCTTTTAACAAATCACATTCTGCTGCATATGCAGTAGTAGCTTATGAAACAGCTTGGCTTAAGTATTATTATCCTGTTGAATTCATGGCTGCCTTAATAACCAGTATAATGGTAAATACCAACTCTGTTTCATTATATATTCAAGAATGTAAACGACTTGGAATAAAAATACTTCCCCCTGATATCAATGAGAGCTACTCAAAATTTACAGTTAATGATGGAGCAATTAGATTTGGTCTTGCTGCAATAAAAAATGTTGGCTCTGCTGCAATAGATTCTATAGTAGATACAAGAAGAAAAGGCGGGAAATTTCTTAGCTTTGTTGACTTTTGCCAGAGAGTGGATTTAAATGTCATAAATAAAAGAATGATAGAAAGTATGATTAAATGTGGGACTTTTGATTCCTTAGGAGCAAATAGAGCGCAGCTTCTAGCCATATACGAAAGAATATTAGAAGGCATGAACCAAGACAGAAAAAGGAATGTAGAAGGGCAATTTTCATTGTTTGAAGTATTGAGCCCTGAAAATAATCCTGATTTAAATCTAGACATATTGCCTAATATTAAAGAGTTTCCAGAAAGAACTTTATTATCTATGGAAAAGGAAATGATAGGTGTATATATTAGCGGGCACCCACTTTCATCCTTTGATGAAGAGCTTAAAAGGCTTTCAAACATGACTACAGTAGATATAAATGAAGCATTAGAAAATATAGGAGTAAATACAAATTATATTAGTGATGGAAATAAGGTTAATATTGGAGGCATAATAGTAAAAAAACAGAATAAGATTACCAAAAATAATAATATGATGGCATTTGCAACTCTTGAGGATTTATATGGTACAGTAGAACTTATTATATTTCCTGCTACCTTTGAAAAGTACAATAAATTTATATACGAAGACAGTATTGTAACAGTTGAAGGAAGACTTAGTTTAAATGAAGAAGAAGAGCCAAAGATAATAGTAGAAACTCTTAAGCCCCTTACTAAAACTAAAAAGGAAAAACTATATATAAAAAATCAATTAAGGAAGGCGCTATACTAAATATTCAACTGTGATTTTCATCTATAGTTTTTGTTATAGCGAAACTAATCTTAAACAAATTAGGACTAGAACATCAATTTATTATAAACATTGACGACCTGCCTAGCCACGTCGATGTTCTCAAAACGACGAACGTAAGCGCGTGTTTCCGTAATAGCGCGCTGTCGTTTTTCATCGTCAAGAATGAACGTATTGAGAGCTGCGCCCATAGCCTCGACATCATCGGGATTAACGTATAGCGAACTACTTCCACCTGCTTCCTCTAGGCATGAACCAGAGGCAGCCACAACTGGCAGACCACTCATTGCCGCTTCAATAATTGGAATGCCAAAACCCTCATAACGTGAAGGATAG
>CAZUFW010000029.1:0-18219 GCA_964619895.1 uncultured Clostridia bacterium
AAATTGTAGCATATTTATCCTGTATTATGTCAACCAATTGTTGGATTTTCTACACGGTCTGCCGTCCCTCTGGTTGTCCTCCCTTTCATTTTTCAAAATGCCTGCATAAATATAGGAACTTTTACAGAAAATAAGACCAACCTAAACTAACACCCACAACATAGGAGAGGAGGATAAAGTTGAAGAAAGCAGTATTAATTTTGAGTATTTTAATAATAGCAACATTTGCTGCAGGTACCTTTTACATAAATGAAAACATATATTCAGTACAAGCAAAAGAACATGCAGAATTACAGCCAGATGTTAGAATTCTATACTGGGGCTCAGAGGGAGAAGACGTAAGAGAAGTACAATCTAGGCTTTCTGAGTGGGGATACTATGTAGGTGATGTAGATGGCATATATGGACCTGCCACATATAGAGCTGTAAGAAGATTTCAAAGAGAAAATGGTTTAGATGAAGATGGTATAGTAGGAGGGGATACAGCAAGTGCAATAGGTATTTCACTAGCTGCACCATCGGCTCCTGCTAGTTCAGGCCTCAATAGAGAAGGTGACGTATATCTATTAGCAAAAGCAATATATGCAGAAGCAAGAGGAGAACCTTATATAGGAAAAGTTGCAGTAGGAGCGGTCATACTTAACAGAGTGAGGCATCCTTCGTTCCCTAATACAATAGCAGGGGTAATATATCAACCTTTAGCATTTACAGCAGTAGATGATGGACAGATAAACTTAGAACCGGATAAAGATTCAATACAGGCTGCAAGAGATGCACTTAATGGTTGGGACCCAACCTATGGATGTAGATATTATTGGAACCCTGCAACAGCTACAAGTACATGGATATGGTCTCGACAAGTAGTTGTTAAAATAGGTAAACACTGGTTTGGAAACTAGGGAGGTGATAAAATGAGTAGAAGAGGAATAACCTCTGCGATATTAGCCATAGCACTATTAGCAGTAGGAGTTTGGGGTGCTTATCAGTATCAGCTCAAAAATGATTATAAAATAGCTATAAACAATGATTACCAAAGGCTCTTTCATGATACCAAAGCACATATAGCAAATGTTCAGGTAGCATTATCAAAAGCATTATTATCAGATACAAAAGAACAAAATGTGATTTTGCTAACACAGGTAATACAGCAGGCAAGCTTAGCTCAAGATAAACTTGCACAATTACCTGTGGCTCACAGCGACATCAATAAAACTCAAAAATATTTGACCCAAGTAGCCGACTATAGCCTTTCACTGGTGGAGCACCATTTAAATGGAAATAAATTAGATAGCAAACAAAGAGAGGCTATGACTAAGCTCCAGGACTATTCTACATACTTAACTAGAGAGCTATCAGTGCTTCAAGATAAAATAATGAGAGGCCAAGTTACTTTAGGTAGAATAGAGAAAAAGCAAAGAGAAGGCTTGAGGGAAACAAATAAGGATATGTTAAATACAAGCTTAGTAAAGCTTGAAGAAGAGATGACAAAATATCCCGAGCTAATATATGATGGACCATTTTCAGATCAAGTTATGAATATGAAACCTAAAGAGCTAGGTGAGAAAACAGTAAGTGCAGAAGAAGCTAGAATAATAGCAGAAAACTTTCTTGGAAACAAACAAAAATGGAACCTAGCATTATTTGAAGAAGGAGAGCACGTAAATGAAGCAGCTACTATACCATCCTATACATTTGGTGTTACAGAAAATAGAAAAAATGCAATAGGAACATATATTAGTGTAAGCAAACAAGGTGGGCACGTAGTATGGATGGCTAACCTAAAAAGTCCAAAAAATATCAGCCTATCTATGAAACAAGGACAGGATAGAGCACTAAAGTTTCTAGAAGAAAAAGGGTACAAAAACATGGAGCCAAATTATTCACTAAGAAACGATGGTATAGGCCTATTTAACTTTGCATATACTGAAAATGGTGTAACCATATATCCTGACCTAGTAAAAGTTAAAGTAGCATTAGATAATGGGGAAATAGTAGGTTTTGATGCAGCTACATACCTACATGCTCATCATACCAGAGAAATACCTGCACCAAAAATAACACAGGAAGAAGCCAGAGGCAAGGTTAGGCTTGATTTCAATATAGATAGTGTAAGACTTGCCATTATCCCCAAAGGCTCAAGTGAAGTATTATGCTACGAATTTAAAGGAAAATATAGAGACAATGATTATATAGTGTACATTAACGCACTAGATGGAAGAGAAGAAAAAATACTACAAATAATAAAAGATGAAAATGGAACACTAACATTTTAAAGACTAAGGAGTAAGCTAGAGAAATGTAATCGGCTTACTCTTTTTGCTTGTCATCCATTGTTTTATATTTCCACACATTTACAAATAGCCTTTTCATACTTTTTATCATATAATATATTTAATATATTCTTGTGTTAATTAAGGGGGAAGTTAATATGGACAATAGACCAATAGGCGTATTCGACTCAGGTATAGGAGGACTTACCGTACTAAAAGAGATATCAGAACAGCTACCCTTCGAAGATATAATATATTTTGGAGACACAGCTAGAATACCATATGGAACGAAGTCAAAAGAGACAGTAATAAAATACGCATTCCAATGTATAAAATTTTTATTAAGTAAAGATGTAAAGGCAATAGTAATAGCCTGCAATACAGCAAGTGCATTAGCTTATGAAGAGGCATTGAAAGCATTTGATGTCCCAATAGTAGGAGTTATACAACCTGGAGCAAGAGCAACAGTTAGTAAAACAAGAAACGATATAGTAGGGGTAATTGGCACTACATCAACTATAAATAGTTATGCCTATCAAAACGCCATAAGAGAATTAAACAAATCAGCAGAAGTAATAGGTATTGCATGCCCACTGTTCGTTCAAATAGTGGAAGATGGCTGGGAAGATACAGACGTAGCTCGGATAACAGCAGAAAAATATCTCATGGAGTTAAAAGAACACAATGTAGACACCCTAGTATTAGGATGTACTCATTATCCAATATTAAGATATACATTAGCAAAAGTAATGGGAGAAAAAGTAGCTTTAGTAAATCCTGCTTTTGAAACAGCAAAAGAGGTTAAAATCCTATTAAAAGAAAAAGATTTATTAACAGATAAAACAGATAAACCAGTCTACAAATACTACGTAAGTGATGATCCAGAAAAATTTAGAAGAATAGGTGGCAACATAATGAATAAAAATATTGCTAGCATAGAGAAGGTTGATATCGAAAAACTGTAGGAGGAAAACTTTATGAAAAATGTAATGCTTAAAATAAAAGGCAAGCAAACAAACACAGAAGGCGAAGAAAATATAATTGAGCTTATTACAGAAGGAAAATTCTATATTAAAAATGACTCATATTATTTAGTATATGATGAGACAGAGATATCAGGCATGGAAGGCTCTACTACAACACTAAAAATTCAAGGACATAAAATATCAATGAAAAGATTTGGCAATAATACATCAAGCTTAATATTTGAACAAGGTAAAAAGCATAGAACAGAGTATTCTACAGCTTTTGGAGATATGTCAATGGAGGTATTGACAGATAGCGTAGATGTAAACATATCTGACGTAGGAAAAGGAAGCATAGACCTTTCATACAAGCTTAGCATATCAAATGCCACTGAAAGCAGTAACCAACTAACAATAAATATAATGTAAAAATACAGTATGAAGCACCATGGAGAAATTTCTCTGTGGTGTTTTTATTTTTTGTCGAGTATCATAATTTGTCCACAAAAAGAATATAATGTTTTAAATCTAAACACAGATTAAAGAAATAATGAAAAGGAGGTATTTTATGAAAAGAAAGTTTACAATCATTGTGAGCTTAATCCTTGTAGCAGTCATATTAGTAACGGGATGTAGCGGCGGAGGCTCTAACAAAGCTCCAAAAATTATTAGAAGCAACAATGCTAGTGAACCGGGCTCTCTAGACCCAGCACTAGCACAAGGAACTCACGAATCATGGACACTAGAGCATATTTTTGAAGGACTTATGAAAAGAGACAAGGAAGGCAAGATTGTTCCTGGTATGGCTAAGGAGTATAAGTTAGCTAGCGATAATGTTACTTATACCTTCAAGCTTCGTGATGGTATTAAGTGGTCAAATGGTGATCCGGTAACTGCATATGATTTTGAATATTCTTGGAAAAGAGCACTAGATCCAGAGCTTGCTGCAGACTATGCTTTCCAACTATATTACATAAAGGGTGGAGAAGCGTATAATACAGGAGAAGGCTCAGTCGATGACGTAAAAGTAAAGGCACTAGATGAGAAAACACTAGAAGTTGTCCTTGAAACACCAACTGGATATTTTTTAGAGCTAACAGCGTTTTATACCTACTATCCTGTTAATAAAAATGTCGTAGAATCAAATCCAGACTGGGCTAAGGACACATCTACCCATGTTTCCAATGGACCATTTACTCTAAAAACTTGGGAACATAATGCTAAAATAGTCCTTACTAAGAATCCAAACTATTATGATGCAAAACAAGTAAAGCTTGACGGGATCGAATTTGCAATATTAGAAGACGAAAATACTGCATGGCAAAAATACCAAGGCGGAGAGTTTGACTTTTTAGCAACTGTCCCACAAGCAGTAACAGCTGAGCTACAAGCTGCAAAAAATCCAGAACTAGTAATAGGAGCTATGGTTGGAACTTATTACTATAATCTAAACAATAAAATGAAACCATTTAGCAATGTAAAAATTAGAAAAGCACTATCTATGTCCCTAGATAGAGAAACTATAGTTACGAAAATTGCTCAAGGTGGTCAAACAGCTGCTGCTGGAGTAGTTCCTTTTGGTCTATTGGACGAGAATAACAAGCAATATCGTGATGCAGTAGGTAATCTAATAGAATATAACCCAGAAAAGGCTAAACAGCTATTTGCAGAAGGTCTTAAAGAAGAAGGTATGACAGCAGCTGATTTTAAAAAGTTTGTACTCCTTTACAACACTTCTGAAGCCCACAAGAAAATCGCTCAAGCTGCTCAAGAAATGTGGAGAACAAACCTAGGCATTGAGCTTCAGCTTGAAAATGTTGACTTCCAAGTAAAACTTGATAGAGAAAAGGCTGGAGACTTCCATATTTCACGTGCTGGCTGGATAGGAGACTATTCTGACCCAATGACTTTCGTAGACCTTTGGTTATCAACAAGTAGCTTCAATGATGCTAAATTCTCTAATGCTAGATATGATGAATTAGTTAATAAAGCAAAGGGTACGGCAGATCAGAAGGTACGTTTTGAAGCAATGCGTGAAGCAGAAAAGATACTAATGGACAATATGCCAATAATTCCAGTTTATTTCTATACTCAGCCATATGTACAGAAACCATATGTAAAAGGAGTATATAAACCAATGCTAAGCTATCCAATATTTATTTATGCAGATATAGTTAAATAAAAAGGTTATCTATTTTATCTGGGGGCTAGTGGTTCTAATGCTTTTGATTCCATAAAGAGAATTTAGAACTGCAAGGCCCCTAGGGCTATTAAGTACCAGCTAGTTTTTCATTCCATTATATGCAAAGGAGAGGTAGCATGGGGAAATACCTTCTAAAAAGGCTGATAATGTCAATTGTAACCATATGGGTAATAATCACAATTACCTTTATATTGATGCACCTAGCACCTGGTAACCCCTTTATGAAAGAGGGCAAGATGCCTAAGGTGGTCTATGATAATCTCCAGAGGAAATATGGCCTTGATAAACCAAAACATGAACAATATTTTATATATTTAGGAAAGTTAATAAAGGGCGATTTTGGGGATTCTATGAAATCAAGAGTAGAAACTGTCAACGATATGATAAAAAGAGGTTTTCCTGTGTCAGCTTATTTAGGATTACAGGCACTACTGGTAGCATTAGTATTTGGGCCAGCCTTGGGAGCCTTAGCAGCTTTAAATCAGAATAAGTGGCCAGACTATCTTTCTATGGTTATAGCAATAATAGGCATATCTGTACCAAGCTTTATTATGGGTACAGTATTTATACAATTCATAGCAAGAAATGTTTCTTGGATACCAATTGGAGGATGGGGTACTTTTACACACACACTATTGCCAAGCTTAGCCTTAGCTCTCATGCCCTTAGCGTATATTGCTAGGTTAATGCGTTCTAGTATGCTTGAAGTTTTAAATCAGGATTATATAAAAACTGCAAAATCAAAAGGCTTAGGCAAAGCAACAGTTATTCTAAAACATGCCGTCAGAAATGCAATTCTACCAATAGTATCTGTACTAGGAACTCTAGTATCCAATCTATTAGTTGGCAGCTTCGTAGTAGAAAAGATATTTGGCATTCCTGGTCTTGGAATGTTCTTCGTTAAATCCATAAGTAATAGAGATTATACATTGATTATGGGCACTACTATTTTTTATGCTATTGTTTTGATAATTGCATTATTACTTGTTGATATTGCATATATGTTTATTGATCCACGTATAAAGCTAACTAAGGAGGGACGATAATGAAAACCGAAGCTTATTCACTAGAACTTTTCACTCCAGCATCAAAAGAAGATAGAAATGCAGAAAAAATACGTCGTCCTAGTATTAGATATTGGCCAGATGTGTGGCGTAGACTAAAGCAAAATAAATTAGCTATGGTCGGTTTGTTATTAATAATAGTTATGGCTATTATGTCCTTTGTAGGGACTGAAATAAATGGCTATAAATATTACGAGCAGGACTATAACTTAATTAATAAACATCCAGACAGCACTCATTGGTTTGGAACAGATGAACTTGGAAGAGACTTATTTACAAGGGTTTGGTATGGTTCTAGATACTCCCTTTTCATAGGAGCAATGGCCGCATTACTAGACTTCATAATCGGAGTCCTATACGGTGGTATAGCTGGCATGGCTTCTAGAAAAGTAGACAGTATTATGATGCGTATAGCAGAAGTAGTCTACAGCATTCCATATCTACTAGTGGTGATTTTATTATCCGTTGTATTTTCAGCTGCTGGTCAAGGGAGCAGCTTGTTTGTATTGATACTAGCAATGAGCTTAACAGGATGGGTACCTATGTCGATTTTAGTTCGTGGACAAGTGCTGCAGCTTAAAGAAAGTGAATACTCTATAGCTGCAGAATCACTGGGTGCCAACAGAGGCTGGATATTGAAAAAGCATATTATTCCAAATACTATGGGACCAATATTAGTAAATATTACCCTTACTGTACCTAGAGCAATATTTGCAGAGGCTACATTAAGTTTTTTAGGCCTTGGGCTTCAACCGCCAAAGTCTAGTCTAGGGAACCTAGCCAATGATGGACTTGCAGGCATGGCAGTAGGTCACGCCTATCAAATATTAATACCAGCTATATTCATATCCCTTATTATGTTTGCTTTCAATGTATTAGGAGATGGATTGCGTGATGCCTTAGACCCTAGATTACGTAAATAGAAAGAGAGGTGGAAAAATGGGAAAAGTATTAGAAATAAAAGACTTAAGAGTATCCTTTAAAACATTCTTTGGAGAAGTAGAAGCAGTTAGGGGAATCAGCTTTGAAGTAGGAAAAAGAGAAACAGTAGCCATAGTGGGAGAATCAGGATGTGGAAAAAGTGTAACAGCAAATGCAATAATGCAGCTTCTTCCTATGCCACCTGCTTTCTTTAAGGGTGGAGAAATAATATTTAATGGGAACAACCTTTTGAACAATACAGAAAAAGAAATGAAAGAGATAAGAGGAAATAAAATCAGTATGGTTTTCCAAGACCCTATGACTTCTCTAAATCCAACTATGAAAATAGGAAGTCAAATAGTAGAAGGACTTCGCAAGCATAGAAAACTTAGTGCAAGTGAAGCTAGTAAAAAAGCTATTGAAATGCTAGAGCTAGTAGCCGTACCTCAACCTGAAAAAAGAGTCAACCAATATCCGCATGAATTTTCAGGTGGTATGCGTCAGCGTGTTATGATAGCTTTGGCTATGGTTTGCAATCCACAGCTATTAATAGCAGATGAGCCTACTACAGCATTAGACGTAACAGTTCAAGCCCAAATACTTGAACTAATGAAGAAGCTTCAAGATAGATTAGATATGTCCATTATCCTAATTACTCATGACTTAGGGGTGGTAGCAGATATGAGTGATAGAGTACTAGTTATGTATGCAGGACAAATATTAGAATCTGGAATGGCAGAAGATATCTTTAACGACCCTAAGCATCCCTATACTAAGAGACTATTAGCATCAGTGCCACGTCCTGATATGAGCAAAGATGAACCACTTCACTCAATTGAAGGAACACCACCAGATTTATATGTACCACCTAAAGGCTGTGCGTTTTATGATAGATGTGACAAAGCACTTAAGATTTGTAAGGGACATATGCCTGACTTTATAGGCCATAGCTCTACTCATAGCAGCCGTTGCTGGCTGCATCATCCCATGGCAAAACAAGCTATTGGTTTAGGAAGGGGGGACGAATAATGATAAAACCTTTAATTTCTGCAAGAAACATTAAGAAGTATTTTGATGTAGGTGGAGGTACATTAAAGGCTGTAGATGGTATTAGCTTTGATATATATAAAGGAGAAACTCTAGGACTCGTAGGAGAATCAGGCTGTGGCAAATCAACAATAGGCAGAACTATTATTCGTTTATATGAGGCAACAGATGGAGAACTAATATTTAATGGTAGAAATATATACCAGCTTTCTAGAAAAGAAATGCAAGAAGTAAGACGTAATTTTCAAATGATTTTCCAAGATCCATATGCGTGTCTAAACCCAAGAATGACAGTTGAGGATATAGTAGCTGAGCCTCTTGATATTCATAAAGCTTACAGCTCGAAAGATGAACGTAGAAATAGGGTTATAGAGTTATTAGAGCTAGTAGGCTTAGGTGAAGAACATGCCATGCGCTTTCCTCATGAGTTTTCAGGAGGGCAGCGCCAAAGAATAGGTATAGCTAGAGCATTAGCCCTAAACCCACAGTTTATAGTATGTGATGAGCCTATATCTGCTTTAGACGTTTCCATACAAGCACAAGTAGTAAATCTGCTGAGAAATTTGCAGAAAAAGCTTGGCCTTACCTATTTGTTCATTGCCCATGACTTATCTATGGTTAGATATATATCTGATAGGGTAGGAGTTATGTACTTAGGTCATATGATGGAGTTAGCTCATAGTAAAGAGCTATACAATAAGCCAATGCATCCATATACAAAAGCACTGCTGTCTGCTATACCTATACCAAATTCAGAGCTGCAAAGAAAAAAACATAGAATAATGCTAGAAGGAGATGTACCAAGCCCAATTAATCCACCAAATGGTTGTAGATTTGTGGATAGATGTGCTTATGGAGATGATATGTGTAGAAAATCAGCTCCAAAACTTGAAGAAATAGAAAAAGAGCATTATGTAGCCTGCCATTTTGCAAGAGAAATTAATAGATAATATTGGCACCAGTGTTCACGGAAGCACTGGTGTTTTTTATATAAAAAATATCCTTGATATATTTAGTTAATGAATGATATTATATATATAAATCATATAGCCCAATTTTAGGCACTAAACGCCTAAAATTAAGCAGGAGGGATGCTATGTTAGATTTATTACTAGGAGAAAACATGCAAGAAATACTGGATTACGTACAAGAAGGCATACACATAATAGACAATACTGGCAAAATAGTATATTACAATAAATTTGCACAGAAATTAGATGAAATAGATAGAGAAAAAGCCGTGGGAAGACACATACTTGAAATATATCCTTCCCTTTCCCACGATACAAGTACTCTTCTAAAAGTAATAAGAACAGGAAAACCAATATTTGACGTAGAGCAGACTTTTATAAATTATAAAGGAGATAAGATAACTACCATTAACTCTTCTATTCCTATAAAATCAAAGGGTCGTATAGTTGGAGCACTTGAAATATCAAAAGACATTACAGAAGTAAGGAAACTATCAGAAAAAATAGTAGAGCTGCAAAGTGAACTATATAGTACAGATAATAAAAGTAAGCCTAAAGATAAGATGACAGCAGGTTTTACTTTTGTAGATATTATTGGGCAAAACACAGAAATGCTAAAAATCAAGTCTCTAGCATTGAAAGCGGCAGCCACATCTTCACCAGTTATTATCTATGGAGAAACAGGTACAGGGAAAGAGCTTTTCGTACAATCAATTCACAATTCCAGTCCAAGAAGAAATAAGCCATTTATTGCTCAAAACTGTGCTGCACTGCCAAGTAATCTTCTTGAAGGAATTCTCTTTGGTACAGTAAAAGGTGGTTTTACAGGAGCAGAGGATAGACCAGGACTATTCGAAGTAGCAGATGGAGGAACTCTCCTATTAGACGAGATTAATTCAATGCCACTAGACCTCCAAGCAAAGCTTTTAAGAGTAATTCAAGACAAAACAGTAAGAAGAGTAGGAGCAATAAAAACTACTAAAGTAGATGTGAGGATAATTGCTGCTACAAACATACATCCAGAAAAAGCAATAGAAAATAACTTATTAAGGAAGGATTTATATTATAGACTAAATGTTGTATCAATTAGTATTCCAGAGCTTAAAGATAGAGTTGATGATATTCCTAGATTAACTAATTGTTTTATTCAGAAATATAATACGCTTCTAGGGAAAAAGATAAAAAAAATAGATGATGAAGTCATGGAACTATTCATGAACTACACATGGCCAGGAAATGTAAGAGAACTAGAACATTTAATAGAGGGGATAATGACAATATATGATACAGACACCATAAGACTAGAACACCTCCCATCCCAAATATGTGCAAATGCAAAAAATGCATTAAGAAATGCATTAGGGACGGTTCCTACTGCATCATTAAAGACAACTTTAGAACTTATAGAAAAAGAAATGATTCGGGACACTCTAATAGCTACAGATTGGAACATTACTCGCACAGCTGAACAGCTAGACATACCAAGACAAACTCTCCAATATAAGATAAAAAAATATGAGCTTAGATAACTTGACAAACTTTTCTTTATATTAAATATAACTTATGCCCAATATTGGGCAGCAGGCAAAAGTAAGAGAGCTAATTGTTAACAAAGCTCTCTTTTTTTACGTTTATTTTAGTCAGAAAATAACAAAATACCTATAAGAAAAGCATTAGTTAGGGAACCAAAAATATGGCATATTTTTTGCAATATATTACATTTGGTATTAAATTAGCAAGCGTGATAATCATTATCAATTATTTAACAATCTTTTAAAGGAGGAATTATTAATGAAAAAAGGATGTCCATACGGAACACACAGAGTTATCGAACCAAAAGGGGTATTACCACAACCAGCTTTAAAGATTGACAATGACATGGAGATTTATGACAATGAAATACTTATAGATGTGCAGACACTTAATGTTGACTCAGCAAGCTTTACACAAATAAAAGAAGAAGCTGGGGGAGATATTGAAAAAATCAAAGAAATAATGAAAAACATAGTAGCAACAAGAGGAAAACATCAAAATCCTGTAACTGGTTCAGGTGGAATGCTTATAGGAACAGTAGAAAAAATTGGCTCAGCATTAGAAGGAAAAACAGACCTAAAGGTTGGAGATAAACTAGCTACATTAGTTTCACTATCACTTACACCTCTTAGAATAGATGAAATCCTAGAAGTAAGAAAAGACATAGACCAAGTAGATATCAAAGGAAAAGCAATACTATTTGAAAGTGGAATATATGCAGTCTTACCAAAAGACTTACCAGAAAACCTAGCATTGTCAGTACTTGACGTAGCAGGAGCACCAGCTCAAGCAGCAAAGCTAGTAAAACCTGGAGACTATGTAGTAGTAATAGGCGGAACAGGAAAATCAGGAATGCTTTGTTTATACGAGGCAAAGAAAAGGGTTGGAGTAACAGGAAAAGTAATATGCGTAGGCAGTACAGACAAAAGCGTGGCTAGAGCAAAATCAGCAAACTTGGCAGATGAATATATTAAAGTAGATGCAACAGATGCAGTAGCACTACATGACAAAGTAAAGGAAATCACTAATGGAAGAATGGCAGATGTGACAATAAACTGTGTTAACATACCAAATACTGAAATGACAAGTATACTTGCAACAAGAGATGGAGGCTTAATCTACTTCTTTAGTATGGCGACAAGCTTTACAAAAGCAGCTCTTGGAGCGGAAGGTGTAGGAAAAGATGTGACAATGATAGTAGGAAACGGATATACAAAAGGTCATGCAGAGATAGCATTACAGATAATGAGAGAGAGCGAAACACTTAGAAAGATTTACGAAGAACTGTACGCTTAATACTCATAAAGAGCCCTGCGTTTGTCATTCTGAGCAGAGCGAAGAATCTCAAAATGAGACCTTTTTATTCCGTGCAGGGTGACAAACCTGTTATTATTCATTTTATTCAAAGAGGAGGTTTTTAAGTGAGGTCCTATAAAGAAATAGAACTATGGGAAAACGTTTTACAAGAAGAGTGGGACGATTGGAAGTGGCAGGTTAGAAATAGAATTACCACAGTAGAGCAGCTAAAACAAGTAGTGAACCTAACGGAAATAGAAGAAAAAGATATAGAAGAGACACTAAAGAAATTTAGAATGGGAATAACCCCTTACTATGCATCATTAATGGATAAGGATGCCCCAGATTGTCCTGTTAGAAAACAAGCCATACCTACAATATTAGAAACACATCTAGGCTCTGCAGATATGGAAGACCCGCTTCATGAAGACACAGACTCACCAGTACCAGGACTTACCCATAGATATCCAGATAGAGTCCTTATGCTTATCACAGATCAATGCTCTATGTACTGTAGACATTGCACAAGAAGAAGATTTGCAGGACAACATGATTCAGCAATGGGAATGGATAGAATAGAGGCATCTATAGAATATATTAGAAACACTCCACAAGTAAGAGACGTATTGCTCTCTGGAGGAGATGCACTTCTAGTATCAGACGAAAGACTAGAAACCATAATAAAACAGCTAAGGGAAATACCCCATGTAGAAATCATAAGAATAGGTACACGAACACCAGTAGTTTTACCACAGAGAATTACAGATGATCTAGTCAATATGCTTAAAAAATATCACCCAATATGGCTCAACACTCACTTTAATCATCCAAAGGAAATAACAGAAGAATCAAAGAAGGCAATAACTAAATTAGCGGATGCAGGGATACCGTTAGGTAATCAATCAGTCTTATTAAGAGGAATAAACGATTGCGTTCATGTTATGAGGGAGCTAGTTCATAGTTTAGTTAAAATAAGAGTCAGACCTTATTACATTTATCAATGTGATCTTTCTATGGGAATAGAGCACTTCAGAACTCCTATATCAAAGGGAATAGAGATAATAGAAGGACTTAGGGGACATACATCGGGCTATGCAGTACCTACATTTGTAGTAGATGCTCCAGGAGGTGGAGGAAAAACTCCTGTAATGCCGAACTATGTAATATCAATGTCACCAAACAAAGTAGTACTAAGGAACTTCGAAGGCGTTGTTACAACATATACAGAACCTGAGAGCTATACAGACCATTGCAACTGTCCGGTATGCAAAGGAGAACGTGAACACAAACTAACAGGTGTAGCAGGACTACTACAAGGTAATGAAATAGCATTAGAACCTGTCCAACTCGAGAGAAGAGAAAGAGCACATAGTAGATAATAATCCTTGCTTCATTAAAAAGGATATGAAAGATTAACAAAATACACACTCACGGTTTCGGACACGAACAATTCTAAAGCTCATTTCGATAAAAAATCCTACAACTTGCAAACTCGCTTCGCTCAAACAGTGCAAGTTGCTCAACGGATTTTTCATAAGAATTGTATATTATCCTGCAAATGTTCGTTTAGTATTTTGTTAATCTTCCTATGACATGGAACGATGAAAGGAGAAGTAACATGTCCTTAATTCAACTAATATACCCACAGTACAAAATAGTATCCATAGTAGGCATGGCAAAAAACTCAGGAAAAACAGTTACATTGAACAAAATAATTGAGGAAGCCATAGAAAGCTCAATAACCTTAGGTCTTACATCAACAGGCAGAGATGGTGAGAGTCAAGATATAGTTACAAAAACAGAAAAACCTCCTATTTATGCTGAAGAAGGTACGCTGATAGCAACAGCCACAGAAACCCTAGAGCTAGGAGATGCTAAAATTGAGATTTTAGATATTACAGACTATAGCACTCCTTTAGGAAATATAGCCATAGGCAGAGTAAAAGAAAGCGGATACGTTCAAATAGCAGGGCCCCAGACTAATAAAGGTATTAAAGCAGTATCAGAGCTTATGCTTAATCTTGGAGCACAACTAGTCCTAATAGATGGAGCAATAAACAGAGTTGCATCAGCTTCTCCTTCAGTTTCAGAAGGAGTAGTATTAGCCACAGGTGCAGTCTTAAGCAGAGATATGAACAAGGTCATAGAAGAGACTGTTCACACAGTAGGCCTCTTTAGATTACCAGAGGTAAAAGATAATAAAGCAGAACTCATAATCGAAGAATTAATAGAAGACGGGAAAGCTGCAATCATTGACGACCAATATAATATAAAATATCTCAATATAAAAACAGCACTAAATAGCGGCACAACAATAGCTGAAAACATTACTGATGGTTCAAAATATGTGGTTTTACCTGGTTCCTTAGTAAAAAAGACAATAGAGGATATAATAAGTACTACAGACAAGTATAAAAAGGTGAAATTCATAGTAAATGACGGTACTAAAATATTCATAGAGCCTAAACAGTGGATGCTATACAAAAGCAAAGGACTAGAAGTTGAAGTCCTTGAAACAGTAAATGTGATTCTTGTAACAATAAACCCATATTCTCCTGAGGGCTATTATTTTGAACAAGGGGAGTTTTTACTAAAAATGAAGGAATATCTAAAAAACATCCTTGTACTAGATGTAATGTATGGCGGTGATCTAATATGAATGCTTTTATAGACCATAATACTGCAGAAAATATTGGACTAGACTATGTATTAGGAAAATTAGATACAATAACTCCATATGGCAAAGATTTAAAAGAAAATACGGAGCCCTTTAAAATAGGAGAAGAAGATTTATTAATAGAAGAGCTAAATATAATAGGAAGACTTGTTAAGCTCATAAATGAGAACAAGTTTTTCTTTAAAAATATTAAAAATATATTGCATAACATCAAAGACATAAAAAATTCTACAACAAGAGCTAAAAAGGGATATACTCTAAGCAATGTAGAGCTATTTGAAATGAAAGGCTTTATATTAACATTAGCAGAGCTTAACAAAGAGCTAAAGACTATAGAAAGCCAAATTGACAACAGCATAATGGTAAATAGAATAATAGAACTAGAGACTCTTCTTGATCCACAAAATACTAAAGTCAAGGCTTTTTATATATACGACCAATATTCAGATGAATTAAAATCTATTAGAGAAAAGAAAAAACAAGTAGACTATAAAATTAAAATAAAAAGAAAAGAAATAAAAGAAAAGCTAGAAAAAGAATTGTCTATAAAAATAAGACCAGATGGATCAATCATAGTATTAAAGAGTCATAATGACATTTTAGAAAAAGTGAGCAGTAACTCAAATTTAGTATATAGCTCTGAAACCTATATGGATATTAAATTTATATTAAAACCTAGTTTAACAATATCCGAACTAGAAAAAGAATTATCTAGTCTAAAAGAAAAAGAAGAGGAAGAAGAGCAAAAAGTAAGACTACAACTATCAGAGAAAATAGGTCTTTACTACAATGCCATAACTCAAAACATGCTGACAATAGGAAAGCTAGATTTAACTTTAGCAAAGGCATATATGGCAATATCAACAAATAGCATAAAGCCTGTGATATTGTCAAATCATACAGTCCATATAGTTAATGGAAGACATCTTAAAGTAGAAGATATATTAAAACCTAATGACCAACTATTTACACCCATAAGCATATCACTTCCCCAAGGTGTTTCCTGCATTACAGGTGCAAATATGGGAGGAAAGACAGTTTCTTTAAAGCTAGTTGGACTATTATGTGCCATGGTACAGTACGGACTCTTTGTACCATGTACTAGCATGGAAACAGGACTTCATCGATTCATATATGGGTCCATAGGAGATATGCAGTCTACAGATAAGGGCCTGAGCACCTTTGGCTCAGAGATAAACAGTATAAAAGACGGATTAAAAAAATCAGATAATAATGGACTCATACTAATAGATGAATTAGCCCGAGGGACAAATCCTGACGAAGGCTATGCAATATCAAAAGCAATAGTGAATTTTTTAAAAGACAAAAAAAGCATAACTCTAATAACCACTCATTATGATAATATTGCAAATTCAGATGACGTAATTCATTATCAAGTCGTAGGACTTTCAGAGATTGATTATGGGGCCTTAAAAGAGAAAATAGTTCCAAGCGATAGCATGAACCTAGTAAGCCAATACATGGACTATAGACTAAAAAAAGTCACCAAAGATACAAAAGTACCTAAAGATGCCATAAATATAGCTAGGCTTATGGGGTTAGACGAAAGCATTATAGAAGATGCAGAGAGAATACTGAATAGCAAGGGAGGTAATATACATGAACAGTAAACTTAATCTTGATCCTAAAATAATAGCTAGTGCCAGAAATGCAGCAGCAAACATAGCAGAAGACGTTCAAGATTTTATAGATAGACATACCACAGTAACCGTAGAAAGAGCTATGGCCAGACTTCTAGGAATAGACGGTGTAGATGAAATCGAAAGACCACTTCCAAACGTAGTAGTAGACAATATAAAAGACGGAGGCGGACTAGGACTAGGAGTGGCATATTGGATAGGAAACGCTATGATACAAACTGATGATACACCACAAAGTATTGCAGAAAGAATAAGCAGAGGAGAACTAAATCTTACAAAATTACCAATAGCCAATGAAAATGAAATAAAAGAAAAAATAAACGGAATAGCAGCAAAAACAGTAAATAAAATAAGGGAAAACAGAAATAAAAGAGAAGACTATATAGAAAGACTTGGAGAAGGCTCACAACCATATATATACGTTATAGTAGCAACAGGCAACATATATGAGGACGTAGTACAGGCACAAGCAGCAGCAAGGCAAGGTGCAGATATCATAGCAGTTATCAGAACAACAGCACAAAGTCTTCTTGACTATGTACCATATGGAGCAACAACAGAAGGCTTCGGAGGAACATATGCTACTCAAGAAAACTTCAAAATAATGAGGAAAGCATTAGATGAAGTAGGAGAGGAAGTAGGCAGATACATTAGACTATGTAACTATTGCTCAGGACTATGTATGCCAGAAATAGCTGCAATGGGCGCCCTTGAAAGACTTGATGTCATGCTAAATGACGCACTATATGGCATACTATTTAGAGATATAAATATGCAAAGAACCTTAGTAGACCAGTATTTTTCAAGGATAATAAATGGATTTGCAGGAGTTATTATAAATACAGGAGAAGACAATTATCTAACCACAGCAGATGCAGTAGAAGAAGCTCACACAGTTCTGGCATCCCAATTTATGAATGAACAATTTGCAAAAAAAGCAGGCATTCCAGAAGAACAAATGGGACTTGGTCATGCATTTGAGATGGCTCCAGATATAGAAAATGGATTTTTACTAGAGTTAGCACAAGCACAAATGGCTAGAGAAATATTCCCTAAAGCACCACTTAAGTATATGCCGCCTACAAAGTTTATGACAGGAAATATATTTAAAGGGCATTTACAAAATGCAATGTTTAACCTAGTATCAGTATGGACAAACCAAGGCATACAACTATTAGGCATGTTGACAGAAGCAATCCATACTCCTCACCTTCAAGATAGAGCATTATCAATAGAAAATGCAAAATATATATTCAATAATGCAAGAGACATAGGAGAAGAAGTAACATTTAAAGAAGGGGGACTTATCCAGACTAGAGCACAGGAAGTTCTTAAAAATGCAGAAGAACTTCTATTAGAAATAGAAAAAGAGGGATTATTCTCAACTATAGAAAAAGGTAAATTTGCATCAATCAAAAGAGCAAGAAATGGCGGCAAAGGCTTAGAAGGTGTAATACAAAAAGAAGAAAAATACTTCAATCCATTCGTAGAGATGATGCTTGGAGGTGAAAGATAATGAGCAAAATTCAAAAAGTAGATTTAACAAAAGTAAAACCTTATGGAGATACATTAAATGATGGAATGGTTCAAATGAGTTTTACATTGCCTGTT
>CAZUFW010000029.1:18229-21606 GCA_964619895.1 uncultured Clostridia bacterium
TCAACTTTCTTTCACACTTCCAGTACCATATGGAGATGAAGCCAAAGAAGCCGCTAGAATATTAGTTAGACAAATGGGTTTTGATGATCCTAATGTAGTACACTCATCTGATTTAGGTATAGGCTATACTCATTTTGTAGTATACGGAAAATGTCAACATACAGTAGACTTCACAAAAATAGAAGTACCAAAAGTAGAAGTTGATTCTATGACAATGGAAGAAGTAGAAGATTTTATAAAGAAAAATATAAAAAGAGAAATTACAATAGTTGGTGCATGTACAGGAACAGATGCCCACACAGTAGGTATAGATGCCATAATGAATATGAAAGGCTATGCAGGACATTATGGACTTGAAAGATATAAGATGGTAAATGCCATAAACATGGGGAGCCAAATCCCAAATGAAGAACTAGTAGCAAAGGCAATAGAAGTAAGTGCAGATGCTATACTAGTATCTCAAGTAGTTACACAAAAAAATGTTCATATTCCAAATCTAACACAACTTGTCGAATTACTAGAGGCAGAAGGAATTAGAGACAAAATAATCCTATGCTGTGGAGGACCAAGAATCACCCACGAGTTAGCCAAAGAACTAGGCTATGATGCAGGCTTTAGTGCAGGCTCCTATGCAGATGATGTAGCTACCTTTATAGTAACAGAAATAGCTAATAGAAACCTTGTATAAAAAAGAGAGATCCTTCGCTAACGCTCAGGATGACAAGGGGAAAATCAGGATGACAAAAAAGCTGTCATTCTGAACGAAGCGAAGAATCTCATGTTGTCATTCTGAACGAAGCGAAGAATCTCCTACAACCTTGCAGCCGCTTCTTTATCAACTATTATAGTCACATCCGGATGAAGTTGGAGAATTGACGCAGGTACTTTAGGAGTGATAGGTCCCTTTATAGTATTATAAATAGCTTCTGCTTTTCCTTCCCCACTTGCAAGAAGTACGATTTTTTTAGCCCTCATTATAGAGCCTATTCCCATACTAAGAGCCTTTGTTGGCACATTTTCCATAGAATCAAAAAACCTAGAATTAGCCTCAATAGTATCTTCATCTAACAAAACAAGATGAGTATCTGGCTTAAAATCATCGCTAGGCTCATTAAAGCCTATATGTCCATTTCTTCCTATGCCAAGTAACTGAAGATCTATGCCGCCAACTTCTTTTATTTTTCTTTCATAATCAGTGCATTCCCTCTCAATGTTTTCGCACATTCCATTAGGAATATTAGTATTCTCTTCATCAATATTTACATGATTAAAAAGATTCATCTTCATAAAATAATCATAGCTTTGAGGGTTATCTTTTGGCAACTCATAATATTCATCTAAATTAAAGGATGTTACTTCTGAAAAATCAATAATTCCATTTTTATAAATATTAATTAGTTCTTTATATGTACCTACAGGTGTGCTGCCAGTAGCAAATCCTAAAACGCTATTAGGTTTTAACATCAACTGACTTCCAATAAGGTAAGCAGCTTTTTTGCTCATATCATCATAATCATTGGCAAATATAATTCTCATCTTTCCCCTCCTAAATAAAATCTTTTGTTCATTTAATTATATTTTTAATTGAAAATATTGTCAACTTTTCATATTTGCTGCCATAGCCAAATCAACAGCAGCTTTCATACCTGTTTGCAGAGCACCGTTTATCCAACCATGAGTATTAGAGACATGTTCACCTGCAAAGAAAACCTTGTTATTATATTCAGGTGTACCCATAGAGTATAAAAATAATTTTCTTTGCTCAGGTAAAAAGTAGCAATAACCACCTAAAGACCAAGGTTCACCTTGCCAATTTACATATTTCCAGTCCATTGCAATACTATCTAAATATCCATATGGAAGGCCATGCACCATTTCTACTTGCTTTTTTAATTCCTCATACTTAATATTTCTAGGTAGATTTCCATATCTAATACTGTCCATACCAAGACCATAAGATGCCAGCAATACCCCAGGCTGGTCAACATTTTTCCTGTCTGACGGATACCATATGCTAGATATAGGCAGGTCAGTATAAGAGTTTCCCCCAATAATCGCTTCATTAGGAGAACCATCTTGCCAAAACCGTCTATTACATAACAAAAGAGTTTTTTGAGCCAATACATAATTTGATTCTAAAATAGCCTCCATTTTCTTATTACTGAAAACAGGATTTAGCTCCACATTTCTTAATGTAGAAAAAGGTATAGCACATACACAAAAGTCAAAATCTTCTTTTTTAGGACTAAGTAATTTTTTATTGTTGTATATTACTCCTACCTTATTCTTTTGCTCAAGTCTACAAATACCTTCAACCCAAGAACCCATTCTGACATCTACTTTGCCCAAAGCCTCAGGGGCAATATTAGCATATTCCTTAGGATAGGGACAATTTAATGAGTTATATAGAGCAATTGGAAGTAAAGAAGCGCCTCCCACAATTTCATACATGGCATTAAAAGACAATGCGCTATTACCCATAATCCCTTCAATATAGCCATAGTACAACAAAAGTCGTACAAAGTTGGATATGCTGCTAAGCATATTTATAGCTCCATTACTTAGACCCAGCGTTTCCATAACCTGTCTGCCGTTGAAATAATCCCAATAATCTATAGTATCGTCGCTTATTTTTCTAATATTAAGCAGTTCTATACGCAGTTCAGGACACATTTCAAGTAGTGGAGTATCCATAGTATAGCTTAAAAGCTCCATCCAAGAAAGATTCTTTTCACAGTCTTTCATTTCAAAAATTGGATATATTTCGCCTTTGACATTATTACCATCTAAATCATTTCTGACACGGGTATTTTTTACGTAAATAAAGGCATTTGGATTTACTTGTATAAAAGGACGTGTATTTAATCTTAAGAGATTAATATAGTGCCAAGTAGTCTCATGGGATATAGGAATTGCTGCTGCTCCCAATTCTCCATAATTTTCGCTATCAAAATAATGAGTATATATTCTTCCGCCTACACGATTTTCTCTGGCCTCAAATATTGTTATATCAAATCCAAGTTTTCTCAATTCAAAAGCAGCAGACAATCCTGCTGCACCTGCACCAATTACTGCAACTTTTTTGCCTTTAAAGGAACCTGGTTTAACCATAGAAGTTATATCTCTAGGAGGACCTAAAGCATTCATTATTCCAGGAAGTTCCCTAGGATTTCTCCTAGAGTTTATAAGCAGTTTTTCTAACATTCTATATCTTTCAAGTCTAGTAGGATTATCAACATTAACTTGATGCAAACACATCAACTCCTTTATGTGAAAACATTAATTGTGGAATATTTTTGTCATTCATTAAATTATATTAGACACAAACCACATTAATGCACACATAAAACAAAGTGAGTCGATTACTTACGACCCAC
>CAZUFW010000029.1:21616-33103 GCA_964619895.1 uncultured Clostridia bacterium
ACCCACTTTGTTTAACTTAACCACAAGGCTTTTATCAATATACAACATTATATCTCCTCTTAATGCAGGAGAAGAATTGTCTAAATCTGAGCCTATACTTATATTAAGTTCTTTAGCCTTATCTAAATAATTATCAGGCCATTTTTTGTTTTGATCAACAGTATTTTCATAACCTAACAATCTCACTAAGATAGTTTGGACTTCGGCATGAGTAATATTACCAGTCGGATCAAAAGTACCATCACCACGTCCTTTAATAAGCCCTTGAGCTACTGCAATATTAATATATCCTGCTGACCAACGTTCTTTTTTTACATCTTTAAACATAGAATCTTTTTTATACTTGTCCACTTCATTCTCCTTGTTTAACAATCTTACAGCAATAGTCGCAAATTGTTCTCTAGTCAAATTATGTTCAAGTCCCAAAGAACCATCTTCATATCCAGTAATTATTCCCATTGCAACTAGTCTTTCAGCAGCTTCCAGCTTTTGAGTATCAGTATTTTTAGCCAAAGCCATAGAACTAAAGGCAAGTACAAATACTAGAATAAAAATAGTAGTTTTTTTAAACATAGTCAAACCTCCTTAAGCTTCTCATTCTTTTTCTATTATATCAAAGTAAATACTATATTTTCATTTCGTTTGTGTTACAAATTAGTATTATAGTATTGCAGGAAAAAGGGGAAAGATGTTGAATAATGAAAAGATATAAGTTTTGTAATGATATTGTAATTTAACTGAGGGGTTTACTCTGTCGATAATATCACTAGGACATATTTTTAAGGAGAGGATAAATTTGAAAAAGTTTTTATCTATATTTTTGTCGATTTCAATGCTAATTACTTTTATTCCTATAGGAGATTTTATGACACTAGCTGCACCAAGTGAGGAGATAACTATTACTAGTATAGAACCCAATAAAGTTTCAGTAAAAGGGGGAAGAGTTAGAATAAAGGGAACTAACTTTGGGATTGAGGGTGATGGTACAGCAATGACTGTCACAGTAAGTCAAGGTGGAATAGATAAAACAGCAGAAGTTAAAATAAGAAGCAATACACAAATGTCAATAGAAATACCGCCTGGCTCTCCAGGCATTGCACATTTAGATATAAATAGAGTAGGTTTTGGCGGTGACACTATAGACTTTGAGTATGTAAACGACCCTGAAATAACAGGTGTAATCACAAATACAGAAATAAAAATTTTAAGAGACGCCAAAGGTGAAATCCTTAAAAATCCTGATGGAACTGCAAAAAAAGAAAAGAATACATACATTGAAATACAAGGTCTTAACTTTAATCCTAGTGGAGAACAGAACAGTATAACAGAAGTGAAATTTTATGCTAAAGGTGGCGTCGCTAGCGAACGTATAGCTGAGATAATTTCGCAAGGTTCAGGTTTTATAAAAGTAAAGCTACCAGAAGGCTATACATATGGAGCGACATATGATATTAAAGTTACTAATAAATATGGGACGACAGCTACAGCAACAGATAAGACCATTAAACTAGCAGCACATGATATAAGTGAACTTTCTAAGCTTGTAGCTAATATCTTCACTGATTTAGATATACATGGCACAGGATTTCCATCTCAAAATAATTTAGAAGTATATATAGGAACTGCAGATGCAACTATTAACTCTAGTAACTCTAGTTCAATAAATGTTACAGTTCCACAAGTAGATTCTGGCGGTTATCATAACGTAAAAGTTGTAGACAAAGTAAATAATGCTGCTGTTACTCTAGTAGGTGAATTACAAGTATTATCTGCACCAAAAGAATTTAAAGTAACGTCCATAACCCCAAATGCAGGTACTAGGGATGGTGGAACTGAAGTAAGAGTAATAGGAACAAATCTAACCCGTGATATGAAAGTTATGTTTGCCGATAAAACAGCAGAATTTGTGAGGTTTGAAACAAATGAAGATGGAACTACTGCGATAGTAGTTAGAACCCCTAAATCTACAACGATTGGCTCTGTAAATGTTACAGTTATAAATACATTAGACAATGGACAGCAAATATTACCTAATGCATATAGATACACAGAAGTTGCAAATGCACTAATGTTATCACAGATTAATCCAACTGAAGGATATGAAACAGGAGGAGAAAAAGTTTGGGTATACGGTAAGAACTTCCAGAAAGCAAATACTGATGCTGGTATAATAGTATCGGAAGAAAAGCAAGCAGAATTGTCTAGCGATAGAAAAAAGTTAACATTTATAAGTGATAAGATGAAATATAAAGATCCACAAACAGGAGTATCTGTAGATGTTATAAGAAAAAGGATGGTTAAAGTAACATTCGGAGGAGAATTTGCAGAGTTTGGAACACTTAATAATGATGGAGTATTAGACCCTGATGATGTTGTAGCAATAAATCCAGATGGAATTCAGATGTTCTTTGTTTTAACTCCTCAAGTAGCTTTAAAGACTACAAAGGACACCTTAGTAGATGTAACAGTTGAGATAGAGACAAATTATTATAAAGTCGATGGGAGTGGAAATATAGATACGGACAATCCTATTGATTGGTTCACTGAAAAGGAAACCTTAGAAAAAGGATTTAAATACAAGCCTGTTCCTAGTAAACCAGAATTAGAAGTGGTATATGAACACGAAGTTAAGAACATACCGGTTATAGATGAAAATACAACTGCAACTATGGTGAGAAAAGCAGCTGGCGAAACAGTATACATTTATGGTTACGATTTTAGAGAGGGTGCAAAGATATACTTCTTTAAAGAAACTGACAAACCAATAAATGAATATCTTGTACCTAAAAACCAAGGTCAGATTGTTGAAATTGCAACACTTGATATTTCACCAATTACGAAAAAACCAATAAACAGAATTAAAGTGGTAGTTCCAAACATTGGTGAAATTGGTGAGACTACAGTTGTAGTTCAGAATGCTGACGGACAAAGAACAAAAACACTAGTAGAATTCCTAAAAGCAAATCCTGATATAAATGCTAAAAGTAAGAAAGTAGAATTTAGACAGTTCTGTTATCTAAGTATACCAAAGATTGACAAGGTAACACCAGAATTTGGAGCAACAGCTACAGAACAAAGACCTTCACATAGACCAGTAGCATTGATTATAGGTGATATGTTTCTAGTAAATAGCTATATTGAAAATGATATAACAATAATAGAGAAACCAACTGTCTATGCTGTGCCTAGGGAAATTTCAACAGAAGATATATTTTTAAGCTATCAAAATAAAAAAGACGAATATGGTAAATATAAGGCTGAGGTTTTAGAGGTTACTGTAGTAAAAGACAAAAAATTAACTGTTGTAGATGGAGCAAAAAATAAAATAGGGACTAAAATTTCAGTAAAATTACCTAGCGTACCTTTTAACGAAGCAGGACTTCGAGACATAGTTGTTATTAACCCGGATGGTGGTGTAGCTAGACTTTCAGGCGCCTTTGAATATAAAAAACCGAACCAAAATAAACAGTACAATGTCATATCAGTATCCCCAGATAAAGGGGCAATAGAAGGCGGCCAAAAGGTAACTATACAAGCCCAAGGCTTTGATTATGGATTAAAAGAAATCCTAGTTACGATTACCATAGGTGGGGAAATAGCGAAGGTAGATAGCATACAAAGGTCAAATGAAGGAGACAATGTACTCCTTATAAATATAACAACTCCACCAGGAACAGAGGGAAAGAAAACACTTCAAGTAATAAATAACGAAGATGGCGGAACTGGCGAAGCAGAATATACCTACACAAAAGTATTCACTAACCCTAAAATAACCTCCATAACCCCTAAGCATGGAGGACCATATACACAGGTAATTATTAAAGGAGATGACTTTGTACTTCCTAATCCTAGTGCTACAGATCCTTATGAAATAGAAGGAACCAGAGTACTATTTAACGAGCATGAGTTGAATCTAATATCTACATCAAAAGAGCTTGAAGACGGTACGACAGTAACATCAGAGGTTTACGTAGCAGATAAAAACACGATAATACTTACTTTACCAGACAATTTACCATTAGGTCTAAAAGATGTAACTATAATAAACCCGGACACCACAAGAGTCGCAGTAAAAAATGCATTTACATATTTAGCTCCTGATAGTCAGCCTAAAATAGACTCCATAACACCTAATGAAGGGACCAGAGATGGAGGAACAAAGGTAGTAATCATAGGTGAAGAATTTAGGGAAAAGGGAATAGAGGTTTACTTTGGAGAAAAGAAGGGTATTGTAGAAAAGGTTCTAGAAATAGAAGGAAATAAATATAAACTTTTAGTAACTACTCCTAGTTATCCAGTAGATGAAAAAGTAACAGATAGAGTAAAGGTACCAGTTACAGTAATAAATAGTGATGGAGGATCAGTTACTTTAAGAGATGGCTTTACATTTAGAGTACCAGGCAGCTTTCCTAAGATAACTAAATTAGACCCTAAGGAAGGCTCTACAGCAGGCTATGAAACAGTAATAATTGAAGGAGACGACTTTAGATTTGATGATGTAAACAAAAACGGCAAGCTAGATTCAGGAGAAGCACTACCAAAGGTTTACTTTGGATGGGAAGAGGCAGTAGAAGTTAAGTACTCGAGCTACGGAGTTCTTATAGTAAAGACACCACCTCAAGAAAAAGAGGGAGTAGTGGACGTTACCGTAACAAACCCAGATGCAGGTACAATAGTCCTCAAGGGAGGCTACACATATAAAATGTCCAAGCCTGCCATAACAAGTATCACACCAGATACTGTTACAAAGTTTGGTGGAACAGAAGTTACTATTACAGGTACTGGGTTTATAAATGGCAGGGGAGTAGGAGATCAAACAGGTAAAGAGCCATCTCAAAACCCAGAAGATACTTCAAATCCTATATACGGAGTTGATATAGACGTAGAAGTAATAATAGGAAACGAGGAAGCTTCTTCAAAAATAGTAGGTAGACATGCGGAAGTAAATATAGGAGACCTAAAAGTAAGTTATGATAATAGAGATGTTAATGATCCTAATAAGGTAACAGTTAAATATAAAAATGATTCAGAAAAGACATTTAAACTAAGTCCACAACAGTCAAGAATTATAATATTGCAGACTGGCAGTGGAACAAAGGGTACAGAGGGTGTAAAGATAGCTATTAAAGACAATAACCTAATAGTTACTAGAAGATTAGCGCCAGCAGTAAAATATGTAGATTCAAATACTCTTATTGTTACCACACCAGCCATGGACAATATAGGCACACAAAATGTAAAGATAATCAACAGAGACAATGGAACAGCAAAGGGCAGCATAATTATAAAATATCCCGATTCTAAGCCTGAGATAACTGATATAGAGCCAAAAAGAGAAGTGTTAAAAACAGATGGCTCAAATCAAATTGATTACTATGTTGTGGAATCTACAATAGATGGAGGCTTGACCTTCACTATAAAAGGTAAGGACTTTAGAAAAGGCGTAAGAGTAATGATAGGTAACCAAGAAGCAGAGATAGTCTCTAAGAACAACGAAGAGACTCAGCTTATAGTCCGCTCTCCAAAAGGAAGAGACATAGATGTCAATAAGCCACTCAGAATAGTAGTAATAAATGATGATGGAGAAAGCGCTGACTCTGCTATTTCCAAGATTGGTGCAGCACAGGTACCAGGCTATTATATTTATAGGCCAAAGGAAAGTAACCCCACAATAGAAAGCATTATTCCTAACAGAGGAAGCATAGCAGGTGGAGACGAAATCAGAATAATAGGTAATGACTTTAGAATAGAAAACATTACAGTAAGAATAGGAGCCAGAGAAGCCACAGTAATAACAAAAGAATCATCATATAAAGAGCTAGTAGTTATTACACCACCAGGTGATATATTAGGACCAGTAGATGTATTCATCAGAAATGAGGCTGCCCTTGGCGAAGCAATACTTATTAATGGATTTACTTATTATTCAGAGCCTAAAATAACAAGTGTAGAGCCAAACGAAGTCCATAATACAGGGGGACAAAAAGTAACCATTAGTGGTACTATGTTTTTACCAGGAGTGAAAGTTTATATAGGAAATACTCCAGCTACAGGAGTAAAACTAATAGATGAAAAAACTATAGAGATAATCACACCACCAGGGGAACTTGGACCAAAGGATGTAAAAATAGAAAACACAGATGGTGGCTCATATACATTGAAGAATGGTATAACATATATACTGCCTGTTCCAGATAGTCCTACAGGCTTTGTAGCCTACCCAGGGCATGAGAGATCAATTACCCTAAGATGGGACAAAGCAGAAGGTGCTCATAGATACAAGATATTTGGTACTACTAGGACAAGAGACGAATATGAGTTTATAGCCGAGACAGAAGATTTAGAATATATCCTGAAAGATTTAAAACCAGACACCAGATACTATTTTAGATTATGGGCTATAAACAAATACGGTGAATCAGTAAGCTACGATTATGCATCAGCAACTACCCTAAAATCTAAGGATGATAAGGGAGACGACAAATACGATGAGAAAGAACCTAAAGAAACAGTAGTCAATTACTCAAATGGAATAATTGCAGTAGATTTCCCTAGGGAATATAGAGGTAGTCAATATAACTTAGATCTTACAGATGCAAAATACGATAAATATGACAAGATAAAGCTTACTATACCAATATCAGCTATAAACAGCAGTAGTGGAGGAATATGGCTAAATACAAAAGATATGTCACTTTATGTTTCAATGTACAATCTAATGTTTAGCACATACTATACTGCAGCTAAGAATGAAAAGGATGCAAACGTCATTATAACACTATCAAAGCTTGATAATACGGAAAAAGCTAAGCTTACAAAAGGGCTTACAAGAAAAGAAACAGCTAAATCGCATGCCTATGAAATAGATATGGTGTTACAAAAAGAAAGAAATTCTGAGCCCATAAAGATAACAGACGGAATAAACTTTACTGTAAAGTTGGAATCAGGAAATCTAGTTAAAGATAATATTTACTTAGCTAAGTTTAATCCAAGGGAAAATAAATTAAACAAGGTAAGTGCTAATGTAACACAGTCCTACGATATAAGTAAGCTAAGCTATATATACAACATATCAGCTCAGGTTGCAGAAAACGGTAAGTTTATAGTCATATATAAAGAATAATTGAGAATTATGTAGGGAATGTACCACTATGTCATTCTGAACGTTAGTGAAGAATCTCTTGCTTTTAACAATCTATATTAATCAGAGGTGGTTGAATGTACAAAAATAATATAAAGGGGACATTAGCTCTTAGAGCATGTCCCCCAATTTTAGTATATTTGTTAGTAATTACATTATTACTTTCTAGTTTATCTATATCCTATGCCCAAACTTATGATGGTCTCACTCAATACGAAGGAGTTCAAAACTATAAATCACTTTATAATAATACAAGCTTTACTGATATAGGAACTCATTGGGCCAAGGATTCAATAAACAGAATGAGCGCCCTATCCATTACAAGAGGATTAGGTTCTAATAGATACAATCCTAACGGTACTATATCAAGAGAAGAAGCCTTGGCACTAATAGTACGTCTCATGGGACTAGAATCAGATGCACAGCTCCAAGGACAATCCATGATAGATAATAGTGATACAGGTGGAGTAAAAGTTTTGGAAACAGGCGACTATTGGTCTGACGGATACATAGGACTAGCTCAAAATACAGGAATTGTACTACCAGAGGAAACAAAAGCAATTGAAACATTAATCGAGAAAGAAAAAACAGCCTTAGCCGCAAATCTTGCAAGCAGAATGACATCTTACGAAAATAATGAAAAATTTAATGCAACTCAAGTAAGTAACATAAGAAAACAGCTTCAAAAAAAGCTTGAAAAGGGATATACATGGAAAAAGCCTGTCTCAAGAGAACAAGTAGCAGTATGGGTAGCTAGAGCAGCAGGGCTCTCACCTATAACCGGTCAATCTCAGCAAATGATATACAATCTAAATGACTGGAATAGCATTGATACTGCAAAGCTCCCATTAATAGAAGCAATCCTTCAAAATGGTGTCATGAAGGGAAACGAAAAGGGAAGCTTTCTCCCAAAGGGCTCCATGACAAGAGCGGAAATGGCAACAATAATAGATAATATTCACTTAAATACACTTAGCAACCAAGGCTATACCATAAAAACAGGAATAGTAGAAAGAATAGACACATTAACAGAATCAATAGATGGAACAACAAATAGAAAAAAAGTATTTATTATAAAAAATGATGACAGTACGTCCTCAGCTATTACAGTTCAAGAATCCGATAAAGAAATATTCAATAGAGGATTTGTAGCATACAAAAATGGGAGGATAGGATTGCCATCGGAAATAGCAAGCCACGATTACATTAGATACTATGTTAGCCCTGAGAATAATGTAGTTTTTGTAGAAGCACTTTCTAATGCTAGGACAGAAGTAGAGGGTTTAATACAAGATATAAATGAAGCACAAGGCACCATGACTATAAAAGACTACTATGATAGAATATACAGCTTCAAAATTGCAGAAGGGGTAAATGTAAGAGTAAATGATCAATGGGCAAGACTTGGAGACCTACTATACGGTCAAGAAGTGACACTAAGAATAAACAATGGTAATGTAATAGATATCCATGGATATATAGATATGGGAGAGCCTGAATATATTCATCCAGGAGAAAGGATAGTAATTGGAAAAGTTTTATATATAGACAGAAAAGAAGGGAAAGTTACGCTTACAGGAGATAATGGGCAGCAAGAATACATAATTGATCCATTTACACCAGTAGTAAAGAATAATGCAAATGTAGGGGTAAATAGTATAAAAGAAGGAGACATTATAAGACTTGAATTTGATGAATACCAAGGAAATATGCCCATAAAAGCATATATTGCCCAACCGGACAGACAAATAATAAATCTATACAAGGCAGACATAGTAGGCTATAATCCTAGCAGAAATGAAATCATTCTTCAAAACCCTGCATACTATGACAATACTCAATGGAGGAATAGTTCTCAGGATACAAAGCTTACCCTTAGTGGTGACTCAAGTATATATATAAATGGAAGGGCAATAACAAAAGAACTTCTCAAAAGCTATCTAGGAAGAGAAGCATATATAGCCACAAGCGATAACTTTGGCAAAGAAGAAGCCATAAAGTTAGTATTCAAAACAGGATATGAAAAGAAATATTATAACTCAATACAGGACATAGCCTTTGGTGATGGAAAGATGAAAGTAGACTACAACGAAATGTATTTTGACGAAAGCACCATAATAATAAAAGATGGAAAGCTAATACATCCATATAACTTGAAAAAAGATGATGATGTATTCGTTATATCACATGGTACAAGCACACAAACAGCATCACTAATATCAGTTGAAGGCATAGAAGCTACAGGGTTAGTAGTTTACAGGGGAAGAATAGACGACATAACCCAATACGGCTTTGAGCTTTATAAAATGGACATAATAGAAGGAACAGAGAAGGATACGAGAAAGTATAAGACCTTTGATTTAAGCGAAGATACAAAGATTATAGATACTAGAGATGATGAAGTAAAGGAAGTTACAGTAGAAGAGTTTACAAATAGTAGATTCCTTAAAGACAGATATAGGTGGGATGAAGAAAACTATATCGGAGAATATGTATATGCCATAGGCTATGGAGATATGGTACTAGCCATAGATATTATAGACAGAGACAAAGAAGGACAAACAGTATCTGCTGCAAATATTAAATCAATAGACAGACAAGAAGAAATCATTACACTTAAAGACATAAGAGACTGGAACAACTTCAGAGGAAGCTGGAACGTAAACAGATCAGAAGTTAACCTAGATGTAAAAGAGGCACTACTTATTAAAAATGGCAGACCAGCAACATTAAATGAAATGAGAAATAGCGACAGTCTATATATAATTAGAAGAAATGACTTCGGGTATATAATTATTTGCAGATAAAAGAGATCCTTCGCCAAGGCTCAGGATGACATACGAGTCCTGTCATTCTGAGCGCAGCGAAGAATCTCAATATTATTCAACAAAGGAGGCTGAAAATGAAAAGAATAGTAGCACTTTTAATTGCAGCAGCATTAATCTTTACAGCTATGCCTAACTATGCAGTTTTGAACAACGCTGGCTTCGAAGGCGGCATACACAAAAACGAAAGAGATACAAAAAAAACAAAAGAATACAAAGAAATACTCTTCATCACAGGAAGTCCAACATTATTACAGGGTACAGTAGAAATAAAAGAATCAGATAAAAAGCTTACCTATAAATATAACCTTACAAGCAAAGACAAAAAAATCACCATGAAAAGAGACATAGACCTTGAGAGAATAATAGATAACAACACATACCAAAGACAAACAATAGAAGTAAATAACATAACAAAATATAAAGAGACTATAACAATAAATGAAGAAGGTGGCAAAAAAACCTACGAGCTTACAGATTACCAGCTGCACAACTCAACAATAGATGATAATCAACCAGTAGCTATATACTATCAAGGTAGCTGGGGTGGTACAAAGGTTTATACCATAAACAAAACAGAAGGAAAAGTAATGGAAGAAATAACAGGAGACATATATGGCTATGACCACTATTGGGGAGGAACGGAGACCCAAAAGATTCATAAGGACATCACATATATAACAGAAGATAAAAATCTTAAAGAAGTAAAGCAATATGGGTATGCAGATGTAGATGTATCATTTAATAGAACAAAGAAAATGGAGTACTTCGATAATCTTCCCTATCATACAAGCTTTGATGGCGGATATACCCTAACAGAGCAAGACGAAACAGTAATGAAATATTCATATACATTGCCAATAATAGATTCAAATGGCACAGTCAGCAAACGTAAAAACATAGGAGAAGGAGTAGAACGCTTCGACACATTGCCTACACAGCAAAAACTCTTTATTCCTAAATTTGAAGATATAAAAGGTAACTGGGCAGAATGGGATATTAAAAGATTAGCAGGTCTTCAAGTAATAGATGGAACAAAGAAACACTTTGGACCAGGTCTCAATATGAAAAGGTCAGAGTTCGCCAAATGGATAGTATTGGCTATGGATTTAGCACAAGAAGAAGAGAAAAGCAACAGCAGCAAGAAAAAACAAGAGGCTAAGCCTAGCTTATTTGCAGATATTTCAGGAGACTACCCAGATTATAAATATATTAAAGCAATAAAAGAAAAAGAAATAATGAGTGGAGTAGGTGACAATAAATTCTTGCCAGATGGCAATCTTACAAGGGCAGAAGCTATAACTATAGTCATAAGGTCTCTAGGACTAGAGAGACTAGCACCAAATCCACCATTTTCAACAAGATTTAGAGACGATAATAGAATACCTCTTTGGGCTAAAAAGTCAATATATATAGCAGACCAGCTAGGCATAGCTAGAGGAACTTCAGATGGATATATTTATCCAGACGAAAATATGACAAAAGCAGAAGCTGCTACATTTATAAACAGATTTATTACTT